>NZ_LSIX01000875.1:0-16423 GCF_001556475.1 Methylobacterium sp. CCH5-D2
CCGGCCGAGCCATACTCCCTACCACAGGGTCGGCCGAGACCACGCCGTCTACGAACGGCACGCCGACCATGCCGTCGTCGGTCAGAACGCGCGGGTCGGTCACTGCCTGCTCGTCGCCGAGGAGGCGACGTCCCGACGCGATCACCTGCAGGACTTGGTGGTCGCCCCCGACGGCGGCGTTCCGCTCCAGGTCCCGCAACCGTTCGATGAGGTTCGGCGGCGTGGACGCGTGGTCCTGCAGGCCCGCCTCGACCAGAGCGGTGACCACCCGTTCCAGGCGCCCGAAGGTCCGGCCCTCGAACGGGCGGGGTCGTTTCCGTCCCATCGTCCCTCCGTCGCCTTCCCGACCGGTCCCGAAGCTTTGCCTTAGGGCCGCGGGAGGCTTGGGTCGAGAGGAAGGCCCACGATCTAGCCCAAGGTCGGGTCGACCGCCCCGTTCCGGGCCGCCGGGCCGCGGGCGACCAGGGCCGGATGGGGAACCCGCTCGGCGAAGTCCCAGGTCGAACCGTCGTAACCCTCGTACCAGGCCCGACGCTCGCGGGAATGGGCCGGGTAGGGACAGGCATCCCGCGGGCGCCCGAGGACCCGGGCGCGGGACCCCTGCTTGATGACGTCCATGATCATCGACACTCCCTCCACCACATCGACGTTTGCGAAGCGGCTTCGAGGTGTGCCCGTATTCTGGCGGGCGACAAGCGGTTTGGCCGGGCGTCGCCGTTCTCACCGACACCTGTCAGGTTCATCCCGACACCGCTCGGGTGCCGGAATGCTTGGGCGTGGCCCCGCGGACACGGGACCACGCGCCGGGGGTCAGGAGTTCTTGTTGTACTTGAACTCGGGCGCGTTCTTGAGCGCGTCCTTGTCGGTGTCGACCATCGCCTTGAGCTTGCCGTCCGCCTTGTGCAGGAAGATCGACGAGGGGTCGACCAGCACGTAGCGCTCGCCCATGCCGAGGAAGCCGCCGACGCTGACGACGACGCCGGTGACCGTCTTGCCGTTGTCGATGACGAGATCCTCGACCTCGCCGATGGTCTCGTTCTTGTTGTTGTAGAGGTTCTTGCCGACGAGCCTCGACGAGGTCACCTCGGCCGGCTTGGCGGTGACGAACTTGATCTTGGCGGTCGCGGTGTCGGCCATGGTCATGCCGCCCATGCCGCCGGCCGGGGTCGGCATCGCGGTGCCGGCCGGGGGCGCCTTCATCTGGTTGGTCTGGGCGTCGGCGGGCGGCTGCGCCGCCTTGTCCTGGGCGAGCGCGGAACCGGCGAGTAGGGTGCCGGCGACGAGGGTGGTCGTAAGAAGCGTCTTCATGGGTTCACCTCGGCGTATCGGGACGGTGACCCTGGCAGGGGATGGAGCCGCCAGGGTCCGGGTTGTCATGTCCGATGGGGGGCTTCAGTAGCCGCAGCCGTAGAAGGGCCGGCGGACGCCGTAGCCGTACCCGTATCCGACCGGGGCATAGCCGTAGCCGCCGTATCCCCCGTAGTAGGCCGGCCGGACCGCCGATGCCGCGAGACCTAACCCGAGGCCAGCAGCCAGGCCGAGACCGGGATAGCCGCGACGGTAGCCGTAGCGTCGCCCGTAGCCGTAGCGTGGACCGCCGAAGCCGATGCGACGGTACCCGCCGAAGCCGCGGCGATAGCCACGGAAGCCGACCGAACGGTATCCCCGGAAGCCGTGGCGAACGCCCCGGAAGCCGCCGTGGTGACCGGCGAAGCCGCCATGGTGGAAGCCATGGCCCCTGCCGAAGGGTCGCGCCTCGCTCGACGGCGAGAACAGCATCAGGCTCGATACGGCCGCGAGGGCCAGTGCGAAACGTTTCATCGGGTTTCAACTCCGTGATGGTGGTGGCTGACCCTTGCGGGCCACGACCGTGACGGGTTCGACGGGGTGGCCGATTGTCTGGCCGCGGGCCGGACGTTCCTGCGCCGGACCGCCGGGGACGCTCGGGCTCGGCGCCCCTTCCTCCCCGCTCATCGATTGATCTGTGGCGCGGGGGATGGGTGCGCAGTCGGAGAAGACCGCATTCCTGTCGGGATAAACCTGACACGCCCCTGGGCGCCTCTTCGGGATCGGCTTGCGCGGCCGGCTTGGTTCACGAAAGCTTAAACCGCAGCCGCCGACTTTGCCGCCATCGTGCGGGCGGCGGTGCCCGGCCCACTCACAGGGACGAGGGAGAGACATGGGGACGGCCATCGTTCGGAAGGCTCGGCTTGCTTGGGGAAGGCGGGCGGAGACCGGTAGCGCGGTCGGCACGGGCGACGCCCAGGTGCCGACGGTCCCGGTAAACAGGTCCATCAAGGATTGGGCACGCCTCGGCGGCGGCTTGGAATCGCCCGACGCCGATCTCCGGTGCGGTCATGGCGGCACTGTCACGGGCGACCGCGGCACCCGATATCCCAGTCATGTCCTGCCGCTATCGCCATGACGCCGGATCGGGACCGGCGGTACTGCAGGCCCCGTCGACCTGCCGACGGTGGCGGCGCTGGCCGAGCGAGCTGCCACATCCATCCAACGACAATGGCGGCGGCGCCATCCCATGGCCGCCGTGGGCCGCGTGCGGGATCGTGGTGGGGCTGTTCCTGCTCGTCGGCCTGGCCGGTATCCTCGCGTCCTGAAGCCGGTCGCTCGGGAGCGCTGGCGGTCCACCCGGATTCGCATGCCCCGGAGCGAACCGGGCGAAGGAGACCCAACAAATCCCGTTCCATGCTTCGCAAGGGCCATTGGCGGCAACTCGCCTTCGGGCCAGGCCCTGCGGCGCCGCGCGCCTCCGATCTGATCCTCGCCGTCGTCGCGACGTCCTTGCTCGCGGGCCTCTGCCTGCTGGCGGTGGCCAACATTGCCGGCGACTTGGCAGGCTGACCGTCACCGGTTTCGGCGGGCCTCCCAGGTGTAGTTGGCGGACGCGTCACCTCCGCCCATGCCCGATCCGACGTTTCGCGGGTTGTCCCTCGAAAGGGAGCGCTGACGAAAAGGAGCCGATCCATGCTCGACACCACCCGGAGAGCCATCGTCTACCGCATGGTGATGGAGAAGCACGTCTGTCCCTTCGGCCTGAAGACCAAGGATCTGCTCGAACGCGAAGGGTTCACCGTCGACGACCACTGGCTGACGACGCGCGAGGAGACCGACGCCTTCAAGGCCGAGCACGGCGTGAAGACCACGCCGCAGACATTCATCGGCGGGCAGCGCATCGGTGGTTACGACGACCTGCGGCGTCATCTCGGAAAAGCCGTGAAGGACCCGAAGGCGACGAGCTACACGCCCGTCGTCGCCGTGTTCGCGATGACCGCCCTGATGGCGTTGGCGGCGAGCTACGCGGCCTACGGGACGCCGCTGACGATGCGCGCGGGCGAGTGGTTCATCGCCTTCAGCATGTGCGTGCTGGCCATCCTCAAGCTGCAGGACGTCGAGACCTTCTCGTCCATGTTCCTGGGCTACGACCTGCTCGCCCGGCGCTGGGTCCGCTACGCCTACGCCTACCCCTTCTGCGAGGCCCTAGCCGGGGTGCTGATGGTGGCGGGCGCCCTGGACTGGCTGTCGATCCCGGTGGCTCTGTTCATCGGCACGGTCGGCGCCGTCTCGGTGGCCAAGGCGGTCTACGTCGACAAGCGCGAGATCAAGTGCGCCTGCGTCGGCGGCTCGGGCAGCGTGCCCCTCGGTTTCGTCTCGCTGACCGAGAACCTGATGATGGTCGCGATGGCCGTCTGGATGCTGGTCGCCCACCACTGACCGGGACGCTTGCGATGGTCCCGTCACTATATGGTCCCCCACGGAATGCAGACCGGGTTTGACGAGCATCAGCCTCGCAATCCTCGTCAGCTTGTTCATGACGCGCGGGCTCGCCGAACGACGGGGCAAGAAGAACCTGAAGCGCTACTGCGCCGGGGGCACGACGACGCAGCGTTGGGACGTCGACCTTGGCGGCCAAGCGATGGACGCCTGCTTCGAGAAGCACCACAAGGAACTACCGGGTTATCGTCGCCGGGCCGTCGAGTCCAATCAGGCGAAGGTCGGCCGATGAGCGCCGAGCGCTCCCTAACTGTCGTGGTCGTGCTCGCCTCAGACTGTTCGGACGCCTCGACGCAGAAACGACCGGTCACGAGCCCGCAGGACGCATAAGGCGGTGGCGGGGCGCGGGACAGAGTGTTCATCGTGCCGAACCCGCAGGGCCTGACCCCGTTCCCGCTGGGGGCTGAGATCTACCATGCCTGCATGCGCCGCCTCGGGGCCGAACCCAAGCCGCCGCGCGAATAGGCGCGGCGGTCGGGGTCAGCGGGCGTCGATGGGTCCGGGTGGCTGGGGCGCCGGCGGGTCCGCCGGCGGGTCGCCCTCGGGAGTCGTGGGACCGGGCGGCGGATCGCCGATGGGCGGGGCCGGGTCGTCGACGGGTCAGGGCGTGTCGGACATGCGTTCGTCTCCTCCTACCGACCCATCGTGACGCGCCGGCCCCCGATGAACGCGCGGCTCGCCAAGACGGTCCCGATCTACGGTCACGACGCACGGTCGTGACCGTGCCTGTGGCGCCCCGACCCATCGGGCAACCTTCCACGACCGGACCGGTTGAACGTCGCACGCTTCCGCATGGCCCCGCACGGGCCTGGCCGCGTTCCGGACCCGGGTACCTGGAGACAGTCGCGCAGTGTGGGGTAACGACAAGGGTTCGGGCGCGGTCGACCTCCGGCTGCTGCGCGCTGTGGTCGAGGCGTCGGGCGAGGCCATCATCGTCACCACCGCAGGGCTCGACGAGCCCGGGCCGTGCATAGAGTACGTCAATCCCGCCTTCACCCGAATGACGGGATACGAGGCCCACGAGGTGAGCGGTCGGTCGCCCCGCCTCCTCCAGGGTCCCCGGACGGAGCGCGCGGCCCTGGACGGGTTGCGCCGGGCCCTCCAAGCCGGCGAGGCGACCCGTGGCGAGGCGCTCAACTACCGTAAGGACGGCACCACCTACGTGGTCGAGTGGCTGATCACCCCGGTTCGCACGACCGACGGGACCATCACCCACTGGGTGTCGACGCAACGCGACGTCACCGGGCGGCGCGCCTCCGAGGACCTGCAGGCGATGATGGTGCGCGAATTGCACCACCGCGTGAAGAACACCCTCGCGACGGTCCAAGCCGTGTTGAACGCGACGCTGCGCTCTTACGCGACCCTGCCGGACTTCACGCGGGCCTTCTGCGGTCGGATCGACTCCCTCGCCCGGACGCACGCCCTCATCACCGAGGACGCCTCCCAGGCGGCTTCGTTCGACGGGCTCCTGCGGGGGGAACTCGACGCCTACGACGAGCACGGGCGCGTCGGCCTGGACGGGCCCACGGTCGTGCTGCCCTCCGAACTGGCGGTGCCGGTCGGCATGGCGCTGCACGAGCTGACGTCCAACGCCGTGCGGCACGGGGCGCTCGCCGTCCCGTCCGGACGCCTGCGCGTCCGGTGGCGGATCGAGGAGAGCGAGGCCGGCCGGTTCCTCCTCTGGGACTGGCAGGAGCATAGCGCGCCGGCGGCGAGCGGTCCGGGACGCCAGGGCTTCGGTTCCCGCCTGCTGAACAAGGTTCTGGCCGCGCAGGCCGCCGCCGACGTGGACGTCACCCACGGCGCCGACGGAATGCGAGTCTCCATCCGGTTGCCTCTCTCGCGGCCCCCTGCATAGCGCACGCGGGGATTGCGACGGCCAGCCCCCGGGCATGACGGACATCGTCGACCCCGGCCCCTCGTCGGGGAACCCGAACTTGCCGGAAGCCCTTGGCCTTCCGAGCCGGCATCCCGGCCGGCGCGGAGACTGACATGTCGAGCGATACCGAGAAGCACCGTTCGCTGCTGACCGCGCTCAAGGACGCGCAAGGCAAGGGCGACGGATCCTTCGAACAGGCGGTGACCGCCGCGTTCGAGCACGTCTTCGAACACCTCGGGCGCCTGAACGACCACGTTTCACAGGGTGGTCCCGAGGGCGGGGAGCGGCACCTGCGGCCCGGCGAGTCCTCCACCTTGCGGTAGGTGGGGAACCTCGCGGCCGGTCGTCCGACTGCCGGCCGCGGATGTCGCGGCGGTCGCGGAAGCCTCGACGGCAAGGTCATGCCGCGGGTACTGCCGGCCTTGCCGAGCGAGGGACCCGGCGCGCGGTCAGGTCGGCGATACCTCGGCGAAGGTCCGTAAAGGCTTGGAAGGTATGCCGGCGGGCAGGCGGAAACGGAACGTCGTTCCGCGGTCGACCGCGCTGCTGACAGCCAACACCCCGCCCTGGCGCTCGACCAGGTCGCGGCACAGCAGGAGCCCGAGGCCGCTGCCCCGCTCCCCCGCCGTCCCGTTCGTCGTCGTCCGCCGATCCAGACGGAATAGGTCGTCGACCTTGCCCGGCGGCATCCCGACGCCGGTGTCGGCGACCGAGATCTCGACCTCGTCACCGAGGCGACGGCCGGAAACCGTGACGGTCCCGCCGGGCAGCGTGAACTTGACGGCGTTGCCGACGAGGTTGCGCAGCACGGTGGTGAGCATATCCCGTTGCGCCCGGACGGCGATGCCCGCGCACGAGGCGTCTAGGGTCAGCCCCTTGTCGGCAGCGGTCTCGGCTGCGCCCTGCATCACTTCCGTGGTCACGGCGTCGAGGTCGACGTCGGTCAGGATGACCGCCAGCGTGTCCATCTGCAGGCTCGCCCAGGAGAACAGGCTCTCCAGCAGGGCATAGGCCTGCGTCGCCGCTTCCTGGATGCCCTTGGCCCGGCGCTCGATGGAGGCGGGGTCGCGCGCGGCGACCGCCTTTCCCAGCACCTCCGACAGGCCGAGCAGCGCCTGGAACGGGTTGCGCAGGTCGTGGGCGATGATCGAGAACAACAGCGACTTCTGCCTGTTCAGGGTATCGAGTTCGAGCGACTTCGCCTCGGCCTCCCGCCGTGCGTCGGCAAGCTCCGCCTGGAAGGCCTGCCGGGCCTCGGCGAAGCGGATCGCCCGCGCCAGCCCGGATGGGGTCACCTCGGCCTTTTCGAGGTAGTCCAGCGCGCCGGCCCGCATCAGCCGCGTCGCGAGGTCCGGGTCGGCCTCGCCGGTCAGCATCAGCACCGCCCGCGCCTGCCCCTCGACCGCGAGCAGGGTCTTGAGCAGCGCGAAGGTGTCGATGCCCGGGAGCCGGTAGTCGAGCAGCACGCAGTCGAAGGTCGCCTCGGCGGCGAGGCGACGCCCTTCCTCGCCGCCGGCGGCCTCCGTCAGGGTATGGGCGAGGCCGGACTTGGCGAGCGCCCGCCGGACGGCCGCCCGGTCGACCGCGTCGTCGTCGATCAACAGGATGCGGGTCGGGTTCGTCACGGTGGCGATTATGCAGGAAACTCGACCACCTTCCAGTAGTGCTCCAGCAACGCCACCGCCTCCATGAAGGTGTTGGCCGGATCGCGCTTGACGATGTAGCCGGCCACGTTGTGCCCGTAGGCGCGCATCCGGTCCTCGTCGGCCTTTGACGTGGTGATCATGAACACCACCGCCGAGCGTAGGTCCTCGTCGGCGCGCACCGTCTCAAGGAACTCGATGCCGTTCATGCGCGGCATGTTCAGGTCGAGCAGGATCAGGTGCGGCTTGGGCAGGCGCTCGCGCCCGTTCTCCCCGCGCAGGATCTCAAGCGCCTCGATGCCATCGCGGGCGACCGTGATCGGGTTGCCGATCTTGCTCTTCTTGAAGGCGCGCTTGAGCCCCTGGACGTCGACCTCGTCGTCGTCGACCAGCAGGATGTTAACCGTCGAGCCCATCCGCCTGTCCCTTCCGGCCGTCGCGCGGCCACGTGAAATGCACCGCCAGCCCACGCCCGTCCGGCCCGTCGGCGAGCCAGACCTTGCCGCCCTGGCGGTCGACCAGCTTGCGCACGATGGCGAGCCCCATGCCGCTGCCCTCGACCTCGTCGCGGGGCCTCAGCGTCTGGAACATGCCGAACACGCGCTCGCGGAACTGCTCGGGGATGCCCGGGCCATCGTCGGTCACGACGAACTCGACCGCGTGCCCCGCCGGTCTCGCCTCGACCCGGATGTGCCCCTCGGCCGGCCGGTCGTGATGCTTGATGGCGTTGCCGATGAGGTTCTGCAAGGCCTGGGTCAGCGGGGCCCTCGCCGCCTGTAACGTCGGCAGGGAGGCGTCCGCCGTGATGGTGAAGCCTTCGGGTGGACTGACCAGGACGGCAAGCTCCTCGACGAGGGCCTTGCTATCGACCGTGTCCATCGTCGCGTCGGCTCGACCCGCCCTGGAGTAGGCGAGCAGGTCGTCGAGCAGGCTGTCGAGTCGCCGCACCCGGCTCTTGAGCAACTCCATGTTGGTCCGGACGTCGCCGGTCAGCGAGCCTTCCAGGTCCTCCTCGATCCACCCGACGAGGTTCTCGATGCCGCGCAGCGGCGCCTTGAGGTCGTGGGAGGCGACGTAGGCGAACTGCTCCAGTTCTTCGTTCGAGCGTCGCAGGTCGATGGCGTGCCGGGCGAGCCGCCGTTCCAGACCCTTGCGCTCGGTGATGTCGGTGTTCGTCCCGAACCAACGCAGGATGGCGCCGTCCGGCCCGCGATGGGGCGCGGCCAGCGACAGGAACCAACGGTACTCCCCGTCGGCGCCGCGCAGCGGGAAGGTGTCCTTCCAAGGCTCGCCGGTCCGGAAGGCTTCGCTGATGCGCTCCACCACGCGCTCGACGTGGTCGGGATGGTGGACGTCGCGCCAGCCCCAGCCGCGCATCTGCTCGATTGTGGTGCCGGTGTAGTCGTACCAGCGTCGGTTGTACCAAATGATGTCGCCGTTGGGTTCGGCGACCCAGGCCAGCTGAGGCAGCGCGTCGGCGAGGGCGCGGAAGTCGTCCGTGGTCAGGTTCGCGGCTCGCTCCACGCGAGGAACTCCTTGGTCGAGGTTCGTCCGTGGGTCCGGGCGCGGGACCCCGGGACACGCCATACACATGGCTCGCGGCCGCGTCATGCGGTCCCCGACGCGACGGACGCAGCCCCCAAGCGCCGAAGCCAGGCAACCTTGTGCCCGCTCGCGAGCTGATCCGGTCCATCAACTCGGAGACGACCATGCGCATCATCACCGCGCTCGCCCTGTCCTTCGCCACCGTGGCCGCCGCGGCGGCCGAGCAACCGAAGGAGGAAGCCGTCGCCATCGGGCCGTGGAAGATCGAGGCCGTCTCGAAGGGCCAGAAGTTCGAGCGGTGCACGATGAGCCGGACGACCGATGAAGGGGTCGACGTCCGCTTCACCCGTGACGCGGACGGGCTCGACCTGACCATGAGTTCGCCCAAGTGGAAGCTCGGGCGCGGCAAGAGCTACCCGGTCGAACTGGCAGCCGGGTCCTCGACCCTCCAGGCGGACGTCGCCGCCTCCGGCAACGCGGTGTCGCTGCCGGTCAAGGACGACAAGTTCCTGCGTTCGCTCGGGCTCGCCGACGGCCTGGACGTGAAGGGAGAGGGCGCGACCATCAAGGTAGCTTTGGACAAGAGCGCGGCCGGCCTGGACCGGCTAGAGGCGTGCTACGCCAAGAACGGATCGGCCACCCAGACGAACCCGTTCATCGCGCCCAAGGGCAAGCCATAGGATCGGCAGGCCCGGTCGCGCGGGACGGCACCGGGGCGCATCTCCGGATGACGGACTCGCTCGACCGGCCGTGGGGATTGCCGGAAACCGGATGGCACCGGCTTGCGCCGGCCTTGGTTTCGCCGGGTCCGGCAAGCATTCCGAAATCACGCCGATTCAATAATTTCGATCCAGGCCCGTGTCCGAGAACGTCCTTCCCTTCGCGCGTGCCACCGTGGACGCAGACGACCTCGCGGCGGAGAACGCCCGTTTGCGGGCGCTCCTGCAGCGGGCCGGCATCCCGTGCGACGCACCGGCGGGCGCCCCCGATACCGGCTTCATGGCCGGGGGCGGCGAGATGGGCGCGCTCATGCGCTCCATGGACTGGTCGCAGACGACGTTCGGTCCCGTGGAGACCTGGACCCAGGCCCTGCGCTCGGCGGTCAGCATCTGCTTGACCACCCGCTTCCCCGTGGTGCTGTACTACGGGCCGGACCGGGCCCTGATCTACAACGACGCGTGGCGGCCCGTCGTCGGCGACAAGCATCCGGGGTCGTTCGGCCGGGCCGGCACCGAGGTCTGGGCCGAGATCTGGGACATCATCGGCCCGATGTTCGACGCCGTCTTCGAGACGGGCGAGGCGACGTGGTCCGACGACCAGCTCCTGCCTCTGAACCGCTTCGGCTACGTCGAGGAGTGCTACTTCTACTACTCGTACAGCCCGATCCGCGGCGAACGGGGAAGGGTCGAGGGCATCTTCACGGCGGTGACCGAGACGACGCTTCGGGTGCTGGCCGACCGGCGCACGCGGCTGCTGCGCGACCTCGCGGCCCGGTCCATCAGTGCCAAGTCGACGGAGGAAGCCTACGCCATCGCCGCCGCCGTCCTCGCGGACGATCCGCACGACGTGCCCTTCGCGCTCCTGTACACGCACGACGCCGACGGCGGGGGCATGACGCTGGCGGGCCGGGTCGGCATGCCCGCGTCGGTGGGCAACCTCGCCATGTCGGGCACGGACGGTGACGACGCCTGGTCGATCCGGCAGGTCGCGGCGACCGGTGTCCCGGTCCTTCTCGAAGGGCTCGACCTCGTGATGCCGGGCCTGCCGGGCGGGCCCTGGCCCGAGGCGGCGACCCAGGCGCTCGTCCTCCCGGTCACCGCCGGCGAGGGCGGACGCACGAGCGGCATCGCCGTCATCGGCATCAGTCCCAGGCGACGGTTCGACGAGCGGTACAAGGCCTTCTGTGAGCAGGTCGTCTCCAACCTCAGCGCCGCCGTCTCGAACGCGCTCTCCTATCAGGAGGAGCGCGCCCGCGCGGAGCGGCTGGCGGAGATCGACCGCGCCAAGACCTTGTTCTTCTCGAACGTCAGCCATGAGTTCAGGACCCCCCTGACTCTGATGCTGAGCCCGCTTGAGGAAATCCTCGCCCTGCCGGCGGCGAGCCTGCCGGGGGACGCGCGGGACCTCACGGCGGTCGCCCACCGCAACGGCCTTCGCCTGCTTCGCCTCGTGAACGGGCTGCTCGACTTCTCGCGGGTCGAGGCCGGCCGCGCCCGGGCGGCGTTCCGCCCGACCGACCTGGCGCGCACCACGTCCGAGCTCGCCGGCAACTTCCGCTCGCTCTGCGAGCAGGCCGGGCTCCGCCTCCTCGTCGACTGCCCGCCGCTCGACGCGCCGGTGCCGCTCGATCCCGACATGTGGGAGAAGGTAGTGCTGAACCTCCTCTCCAACGCCTTCAAGTTCACGTTCGAGGGCACGATCACGGTCGCCGTGAGCCGGGTCGGCGACCGCGCCCAGCTGCGGGTCGCCGACACCGGCACCGGAATCCCCGCGCAGGAGCTCCCCCGGCTGTTCGAGCGCTTCCATCGGGTTGAGGGCGCGCGCGGCCGTACCTTCGAGGGCAGCGGCATCGGCCTCGCCCTGGTGCAGGAACTGGTCAGGCTCCACCACGGCGAGATCCGGGTCGAGAGCGAGCCAGGTCGCGGGAGCGCCTTCACGGTCACCCTGCCGTTCCACCAGGACGAGGCCCCGGCCGCGGAGTCCTCGTCCGTGCCGCAGGTATCGACCGCGGTTCGGGCGGAGGCGTTCGTCGCCGAGGCGCGGCGCTGGATGTCGGGCGAGGCCGGTAGCGACTTGGCGCCGGAACCCGACGAGGTACCGGCCGAGGCTTCGTCACACCTCGACGTGGGCCGCATCCTGCTCGCGGACGACAATGCCGACATGCGCGAGCACGTGCGCCGGCTCCTGGCCAACCGGGGCTACCAGGTCGAGGCCGTCGCCGACGGCGAGGCCGCGCTCGCGGCCGCGCGGTCGCGGGTCCCCGACCTGCTTCTCACCGACGTGATGATGCCGCACCTGGACGGCTTCGGCCTGCTCGCCGCCGTGCGTGGCGACGCCAGCCTACGCGACCTGCCGGTGATCATGCTCTCGGCCCGGGCCGGCGACGAGGCCAAGGTCGAGGGGCTTGGCGCAGGTGCGGACGACTACCTGACCAAGCCGTTCTCGGCCCGCGAGCTGCTCGCCCGCGTCGGGACGAACATGCAGCTCGCGCGCGTCCGCCGCGAGGCGGCGCAAGCGCTGCGGCGCGCCAACGAGGGTCTGGAGGCCGAGGTCGCCAGGCGGACCGCGGAGCGCAACCGGATCTGGGAGACCACGAACGACCTGATGGGCACCGCCGGCCTCGACGGCTTCATGAAGGTCGTCAACCCGGCCTGGGCGAAGATGCTCGGCTGGTCGGAGAACGAACTGCTTAGCCGGCCCTTCCTCGACATCATCGATCCTGCGGACCATGCCCAGACCATCGAGATGGTGGCCCGGCTTGCGCAAGGCGAGACGGTGACCGGCTTCGTCGACCACGTCCGGACCGCCACGGGCGATTGGCGCACGGTGATGTGGACCGCGGTTCCCGATCCCGGGACCGGCCTGTTCCACATCGTCGGGCGGGACCTCACCGACCAGCACCGTGCCGAGGAGCAACTGCGGCAGTCGCAGAAGATGGAGGCCGTCGGGCAACTGACCGGGGGCATCGCCCACGATTTCAACAACCTGCTCACCGGCATCTCCGGGAGTTTGGAGTTCCTAGAGAATCGGATCAACCAGGGCCGGTACACCGACGTGCCTCGTTACGTCGCGGCCGCGCAGGGCGCGTCGAAGCGGGCGGCGGCGCTGACCCACCGGCTGCTCGCCTTCTCCCGCCGGCAGACCCTCGACCCGAGGCCGACGGACTCCAACCGGCTCATCGCCGACATGGAGGACCTGGTGCGCCGGACCATCGGACCCTCCGTCCACTTGGAGGTCGTAGCGGCCGGCGGCTTGTGGACGACGCTGGTCGACCCGCCGCAACTTGAGAACGCACTCTTGAACCTCTGCATCAACGCCCGCGACGCCATGCCGGAGGGCGGCCGCATCACGGTCGAGACCGCCAACAGGTGGCTCGACGACCGCGGCGGCAAGGAGCGCGACCTCGACCCCGGCCAGTACGTCTCGATCTGCGTGACCGACACCGGCACCGGCATGACGCCGGAGGTGGTGGCGAAGGTGTTCGACCCGTTCTTTACCACCAAGCCCATGGGGCAGGGGACGGGCCTCGGCCTCTCGATGATCCACGGCTTCGTCCGGCAGTCGGGCGGCCAGGTCCGGGTCTACTCGGAAGTCGGCCAGGGCACCACGATGTGCCTGTACCTGCCGCGCCACTACGGCGACGCCGAGAACGTGGACGCCTTGCCCGAGCTATCGGACGCCCCGCGGGCCGAGCAGGGCGAGACGGTCCTCGTGGTCGACGACGAGCCCACGGTGCGGATGCTGGTGACCGAGGTGCTGGAGGAGCTCGGCTACACGGCAATCGAGGTGGCCGACGGTGCGGCCGGCCTCAGGGTGCTCCAATCGGATGCCCGCATAGACCTGTTGGTCACCGACGTCGGGCTGCCCGGCGGCATGAACGGCCGGCAGGTCGCCGACGCGGCGCGCATCACCCGTCCGGACCTGAAGGTGCTGTTCATCACGGGCTACGCCGAGAACGCGGTTCTCGGGAACGGCCATCTCGAACCCGGCATGGCGTTGCTGACCAAGCCGTTCGCGGTCGAGACACTCGCGGTGCGCATCCGGGAGATGATCGCGCGGGGATGAGCTCCCGGTGGCGGCGAGGCAACCGCGCCGGGCCTGCGGACGGTGTGCCGGCAAGGGTCTACGCGGTACGGCGCCCCATGCCCGGCCTGCCAAGGATGTTCTTCGCCATGAGGCCCGGCACCAGCCCAGCCCAGCCCCGCCCCGCCCCGCCGGATGATCCATGCCGTTCGGGATCACCGCCATGTCAGCTCTGAGGCCGCTTAATGGGCCATAACATGCTGACGTCATGGCCGCCGCTTTTAGGGCCGCTTTGAACCCCCGAGCGGACATTTGCATCGGCGGAATAGAAGGTCTGCAACGGGTCGATTTTGTTGAAAAACTCGGTTGTTGCAGCGGCATTTGGGAGGTGATTCACTGCCGTTGTGAGGCGGGGATCGACGCAGATGATGGGACCTCGGCAAGTCGAGCAGGGTGCTCTGTTCTACGAGTTCTCGCTCGACACCCACGTTCCCGCCGACAATCTCCTGCGCTCCATCGACCGCTTCGTCGACCTCACCGGCCTGCGCCAGGAGTTGGCCCCGTTCTACGCCTCCACGGGCCGCCCCTCGGTCGATCCCGAACTGATGATCCGCATGCTGATCATCGGCTACTGCCTCGGCATCCGCTCGGAGCGCCAGCTCTGCGACGAGGTCCACCTCAATCTCGCCTACCGTTGGTTCTGCCGCCTGGGCCTGGAGGGGCGCGTACCAGACCACTCGACCTTCTCGAAGAACCGTCACGGCCGTTTCCGCGACAGCGATCTGCTACGCCGCTTGTTCGAGCGTGTGCTCGCCCGCTGCATCGCCGAAGGGCTGGTCGGCGGTGAGGGCTTTGCCGTCGATGGCAGCCTGATCAAGGCCGACGCCAACCGACAGAAAGGGGTCGAAGGCTCTGCCGGCCTCCCGCCCGAGGCCGTGGGCCGGGCTGCTCAGGAGTATCTGGCCGTCCTCGACGAGGCCGCCTTCGGGGCCGCCACGCCCGTCCCACCCAAGTTCATCTCGCCCGCGGATCCGGCCGCACGCTGGACCGGAGCACACGGCGGGCAAGCGTTCTTCGCCTACACGGCCAACTACCTGATCGACCTCGACCACGCGGTCATCGTCGATGTCGAGGCGACCACCGCCATCCGGCAGGCCGAGGTCACGGCGGCCAAACGCATGATTGAGCGCTCACGCGAGCGCTTCGATCTCTATCCGGCCCGGCTGGCGGGCGACAGTGGCTACGGCTCGGCCGAGATGCTGGGCTGGCTCGTCTACGAGCAGGGCATCGAGCCGCATATCAGCGTCTTCGATAAGTCGACCCGCACCGATGGCACCTTCTCACGCGCCGACTTCACCTACGACCAACCCAATGACGTCTATCGCTGCCCGGCGGGCCGGATGCTGACGACCACCGGCACCTTGGTCAACGACGGGGCGACGCTGATGTACCGCGCGAGCAAGTTCGACTGCACGCCATGCCCGCTGAAGGCGCGGTGCTGCCCGAACGATCCGGTGCGCAAAGTCCCGCGCTCGGTCCACGAGGGCGCGCGAGACATGGCCCGCGACATAGCGCGATCTGAGGAAGGCAAAACCTCACGCCGCGAGCGGAAGAAGGTCGAGATGCTGTTTGCCCACCTCAAGCGCATCCTGAAGCTGGATCGCCTCCGGTTGCGCGGCCCAAACGGAGCGAGAGACGAGTTCCACCTCGCCGCAGCCGCTCAGAACCTGAGGAAGATGGCCAAGATCATCCCGTTCTCGCAGCCGAGCCCGGCTTGATCGGGAAGGAGGCCTCAGGGCCGAGGGGAAGAGACCGCCCCTGTCCGTCGCCGATCTCGGCCGTCACCGAGTTTTTCAACGAAATCGGTCAGGAGCGGCGATCGGATATGCGAGAGGGCAGGGGAGGGGGGTTCAAAGTGATCATCCCGCCATGAGCACGCCCTCCTCCACCATCCTTGGAAGGCGAAGGTGCCATTTGAGCTTTTCCAGGGGCACGATAGTAATCTAGCGCGCACACCAGATATTCGCATAATATACGTTATGGAACCTAAGCAACTGATCCTAATAAGCAGTTCCTAGACAGACGAGGGCGCCACGTCAATTTGAAGGGCCCCTCCTAACTCAGGTCAGCAACACGGTAGGGCAGGGGGTCGGACTGAAGCCATGAGGTGCCCTCCCCTCCCCTACTCCGCATACAGTTGGCAACGCTCCTGGCGAACGCCGCGTCGCTCGCCCCTCGGTCAAACGCACCTGCGGCCGGCGCGCCGGCCCCTGCGTCCTCACCGGTCAGGCGAAGGGATCGCACTCGAGGATGACGCTGGCCGGGTTGCCGTTGAACTCGTTGGTGGGCATGGCGCCGTAGCCGCCGTTGGTATGGAACAAAATGATGCAGACCATCAGGGTGAGGCGAGGTTGGCAGCGCGTCGGTCACGTCCGCCCCGTCCGCCTACGCATCCCTACCCTCCTCGCCGTCGACGGCGTCGAGGCGCAGCGGCTCGGGCAGCCAGCCGGTCTCGACCGGCAGGCGCTCAGCTTCCCGAGCCATCTCGCCCTTCTTCAGGGGGTCGGTGAGTTGGGCCTCGTCCGAGCCCTCGCCAATCGCCTGCAGGATGCACTCCTTGGTCACCGGGCCTTGATAATTCGTCACTGTCGGACGCCAGCCGACCGCCGCCATGTCGATCCCGGTCGCCCGGGCCAGCGGGTCGGCCTGGGCGAGGCGCTGCCGCAGCCCGTGCTAGGACACCTCCGACGGCGCCATCCAGTGTCGGCAGGGCTTGCAAAGGCCGGGGCGGGTATCAGCCGGCGCGTCCAGCACCGGCCTTTGC
>NZ_LSIX01000876.1:0-8834 GCF_001556475.1 Methylobacterium sp. CCH5-D2
GTGTCCTGGCTCTTCGCGATCGACGAGAACGAGTTCATGATGCCCCAGACCGTGCCGAACAGGCCGATGAACGGGGCGGTCGAGCCGGAGGTGGCGAGCAGCGCGAGGCCGTTCTGCAGGCGCTTCATCTCGAGACCCAGGGCGGCCCGCATGGCCCGCTCGATGCGCTCGCGCCGCTCGGCGCGGGTCTCGCTCGGGTCCTGGTCGCGCCACGCGTCGATGGCGGCCTTCACGATGTGGCCGGAGATGCCCCGCTGCTCGCCGTCGAGGCTGCCGCCGGAGCGCACAAGAGCCTCGAAGGCCTTTGCCTGGCGCTTGGCCGCGGCGAGGCGGACGATCTTCTCGAACACCACGGTCCAGCAGGCGATCGAGGCGACGACCAGCAGGATCATCACGCCCTTCACGATCGGGTCGGCCTGAAGGTATAGGCCGACGAAGGACATGTCGTGCGCGGCAGCGACGGCCTCGGCGGCTGGGGCGGGGTTCTCCATCGGGGGCTCCTCAGGTCATCGGGTCGGGTTGCGGCCAAGCTCGCATGCGCGCAATGGCTTCCGGCCGCCGGGCGCGTCCGCGCCGGGCAGCCCTGGGTCGTCGGGTCGGCCGCCGCGGCCTCGGAGCCCGCGGCGGCCTGAGTTCGGCTCAGCGATCGAGGGGAACGCCGGCCTTCGTCTCGGTCTCGGTGCGCTCCAGGCATCCCTCCCGGCCGCCCTCGCCGCCCTCGCAGGCCAGCACGTCGTTCAGGAGGACGCGGCCGATCTTCGGGCAAGTGAGGCCAGCGAAATCGAACAGCTTCACGGTGGTCTTGCGGGCGGGCAGCGGCCCGAGCTCGACCGCGACCCGCTTCTGCGCCACCCCCTCGGTGTCGAAGGCGAAGAGATCGACCTTGTAGGACTTGATCGCGCCGCCCTTGAGGTTGTCGATCACCACGGTCGCGCGGCAGGCCTCGCCGGAGGCTTCCAGCCGGTTGAGCTGGAGCCGGATCGGCGCCCCCGCGGCGGCCGGCGCGCCCGCTCCGGCCGCGTCCTGGGCCGCGGCGGCGCCGGCGAGCGCGACGGTGAGGCCGAGCGCAGCCAAGCCGGATGCGACGGAGCCGCACCCTACACCCGGGCCGCGCCGTCTCCCCGCGCCCCGCCCCGACACCTGCTCTGCGACCATCACCGTTCCATCATCCTCTCGCGTCTCGAACCCGTTCCGAGGTCCGCACGGGGCCGGCCTCAGACTCAGTGCAGGGCCTGACCTGCCGGCCTGCGCTGCGGACCGGGCCCGAGCCGGTCCGCCGCCGCGTCGATCGCCGCGACGGCCGCCCGCAGCGCCGCCACGAGCCGGGGCGCCTCGGACCGGCCGGTGATCTCGGCCGCACCCTGCGCCACCTCCTCCCAGAGGCAGCGCCGGCCGCGGCCGATCAACCCGACCAGGGCGCATTCGTGCCCGGTGACGCGGCAGCAGGTCGCGGGCATGAAGGACCAGTCCCGGTCCCGCTCCGCCCGCAGCGCGCGCACGATCCCGACCGCGCAGGCGACGAAGCGCCCGCCCTCGTCGGGCCCGAGCAGGCGCTCGGCCCCATCGAAGGCCGCGTCCCAGCAGGCCACGTCGCGCGTCATGTAGCCGGCGGCCACGAAGCGGACGACCGACAGGGCGAGCACGTCGGCGTCGTCGCCGCAGACGTCGGCCACCCGCGGCATCGCGTTGTGGCCGGGCGGGCTGGACGACGCCGTCATGAAGCCTCCGGTATCCGCGCGGCGCGCCGAGGCCCGGCCGCTCCACGTCTGACGGGGGCGATATCGCGGGACAGCGTCCGGGATCAAGGTCTGCTTCGAAATTCAGAGCAGTTCCAAACTGTTACCCAGGGCCTGTCTGGGTGTCTCGAAAGTCGCCCCCAGTATTGCCGAATCGTCCCGACCTCTTCCCGACCGGCGAAATACGCTCCCGCTCCAGGCTTCGCGCGCCGGGCCGGAGCCCTGCCCCGCGGCCTCTCGGCCGCCTCCCTTGATGCCCGGCGGCGCGCCGTCCATATCTTCTCGCGATCCGGCACGGCCGGGCGGGAGCGCTGCCGCGGCGGGCTCCGCGACACGGAGCGCCCACAGGCCTTCGGGCCACGGGGCTCCGCCTGAAGGACGCTTGCCGACGATGACCCGTCCCTCCCCGTTCGGACACCCCTTCCTGCTCGGCTTCGACGAGATCGAGCAGGCGCTGGACCGGGTGTCGAAGGCAGCCAACGACGGCTATCCGCCCTACAACATCGAGCGCGTGCCCCGCACCGAGCGGGAGCCCGAGCGCCTGCGCATCACGCTCGCGGTTGCGGGCTTCACCCGCGACCAGCTCGACGTGATGCTGGAGGAGAACCAGCTCGTCGTGCGCGGCCGCCAGGTCGAGGAGCGCGAGCGCCACTTCCTGCACCGCGGCATCGCGGCGCGCCAGTTCCAGCGCGCCTTCCTGCTCGCCGACGGCATGGAGGTGCTGGGCGCCGACCTCTCCAACGGCCTCCTGTCGATCGACCTCGCCCGGCCCGAGCCGGAGCGGGTGGTGCGCAAGATCACGATCTCGGCGCGGGATTGAGCGGCGGACGGCTTCGATCCTGACGAACGAAACACCGCCCTTTTCCCGGGCACCTGGAACGAGAGTGGAAGGTGATCCGGGATCCAGCGAATGAAGCGCCGCGAAGCGGCTCGATCTTCATGCACGGTTGCTGGATCCGGACGCTACGCGCCTCGTTGTGCTGGATCCCGGATCACCCTCCGCTGACGCTCCGGGCGTCCGGGAAGGGCGCGAAAAGCCGACACCGGGGTTGTGGCGTGCGGCTTCGGACGGAAGCCCCGGACCGGGAATCCCCTGCGCCCTGCGCTTAAACGCGCGTCAAGCGGAAAGCCGGCAAGGATTGATCGGCGAGCGTGCCGCCACCACATGCGGATCAGGCCCCGCGGTCGCTTCGGGACCGCAAACCAGGCCTGAAGCTCTGCCTCGAAAGGAGGGCACGACATGACCGATCTCAACCCGGCTCCCCTGACGCCGGCCGACCTCGATCCGGCCGAGTTCAACGCCGCCGACCTCGCCGCGCTCGGCGAGGGCCATATCGCCTACGTGCGGGCGATCACCTCGGACGAGGTCAAGCGGATGTTCCCGCAGGCGCCCGACCTCACCCCCGGGCTCGACCTGTTCGCCCTGCTCTCGGCGAGCGGCGCCCCGATCCTGCTCGCGGATTCCCGCGAGGTCGTGCTGGCCAACGCCTTCGCGCACGACCTGCAGCCGGTCAGCCTGCACTAGCCAATCCCGGTCGCGCGCCGGCCGCGACGGGGCCACGAGCCTCGTCGGAGGCGCGCCCCGGCGGCGCCGGGCTCCCCGTCCGGCGCCGTCGGACCGTTCTCTCACGCCATCTCCGCCACCGCCCCGATCAGCCGCGCGATGTCCTGCGGCCGCGACAGGCGGTGGTCGCCGTCCGCGATCAGGGTGAGCACCGTGCCCTCCGCGGGCAACCGGTCCAGGATCTTGAAGGCGTGCGGGTGCGGCACGTCCGGGTCGCGCATCCCCTGCAGGATGTGGACCGGGCAGCCGAGATCGAGCGGGCCGGTCAGCAGCCGGTTCCTGCGCCCGTCCGCGATCAGCGCCATGGTGACCGGGTCCGGCTCCGGCGCGTAGGCGCTCTGGCGCAGCCAGACGCCGTCGCGTTCCAGCGTATCCCGCACCTCTTTCGGAAACCGGTCCCACATCAGGTCCTCGGTGAAATCGAGGGCCGGGGCGATCAGCACCAGCCCGGCGGCCGGCCGGCCGGCGGCGAGCTGGGCGCGGGCGGCGAGGCAGGCGATCCAGCCGCCCATCGAGGAGCCGATCAGCACAGGGCGCTCGGGCGCGTGCGCCGCGATCACAGCCTCCGCATCCTCCAGCCAAGTCGAGATCGTGCAGGCGGCAAAATCCCCGCCCGACAGGCCGTGGCCCGTGTAGTCGAAGCGCACGAAGCGGCGGCCAGCGCGCTCCGCCCAGGCATCGACCGCCATCGCCTTGGTGGCGCCCATGTCGGAGCGGAAGCCGCCGAGCCAGACCACCGGCGGCCCCGCGCCCTCGCGCACCCGCACGGCGATCTCGCGCCGCGCCGCGCCCGCGCCGACCGCGATGAACGCGGGCGTCTCATCCATCTGCGCCATCCCCTTCTCCCTACGCGATGCTTCCCGGCCTGAACGCTTCAGCTTCAGGCTCCGTTTACCCGACCGTAAAGCCCGGGACCGATCCTGTGACGATGCGCACGAGACAGAGGGTAGCGTTCCGCACATGACCGGCGAGACGCGCAACCCCACCGGCTTTCCCATGCAGGCCCCGCCGCTCGCCGGCACCTGTGTCCTCCAGATCATCCCGGAGCTCGACGCGGGCGGCGCGGAGCGCACCACCGTCGACGTGGCCGCGGGCCTGGCGGCGGCCGGCGCCCGGGCGCTCGTCGCCACCGAGGGCGGGCGGCTCGTCGGCGAGCTGCAGGCCAAGGGCGGCGTCTGGGTGCCGTTCCCGGCCGGCTCGAAGAACCCCGCCGCGATGGCTCTCAACGTCGGGCGCCTCGCGAGGCTGTGCCGCCGCGAGGGCGTCGGCATCATCCATGCCCGCTCCCGCGCCCCGGCCTGGGTGGCGCTCGGCGCGGCACGGCGGCTCAAGCTCCCCTTCGTCACGACCTATCACGGCAGCTACTCGGGCCGGACCGGCGTGAAGGTTCTCTACAACTCGGTGATGGCGCGCGGCGACGTGGTGATCGCCAACTCACACTACACCGCCGACCTGATCCGGCGCCTCCACGCCGAGCAGGCGGGGGACCGGGTGCGGGTGATCCACCGCGGCACGGATCTGGCCGCCTTCACGCCGGTCGCGGTCGGGCCCGGGCGGGTCGAGGCCCTGCGCCGGAGCTGGGGCGTGGCGCCCCACGAGCGCGTGGTGCTGCTCGCCGCGCGGCTGACCGCCTGGAAGGGCCACCGCGTCCTGATCGAGGCCGCGGCGATGATGCGGGGCCGCGGCGTCGGCGACCTCGCGGTGGTGCTGGCGGGCGATCCGCAGGGGCGGGACGGCTACGTGCGCGAACTCGACGCCCTGATTGCCGAGCGCGGCCTCCAGGGTATCGTGCGGCGCGTCGGCCACTGCACCGACATGCCGGCGGCCTTTCGCGCGGCCTCCGTGGTGGCGGTGCCCTCCGTCGAGCCCGAGGCCTTCGGCCGCTCGGCGGTGGAGGCGCAGGCGCTCGGCACGCCCGTCGTCGTCTCCGATCTCGGCGCCGTGCCCGAGACGGTGCTGAGCCCGCCCGACGTGGAGCCCGGCCAGCGCACGGGCTGGCGCGTGCCCGCGGGCGACGCGGACGCGCTCGCCGCTGCGCTCGGCGACGCGCTCGCGCTCGGCGCCAGCGCCCGCGACGCGCTGGGCCGCCGCGCCCGCGCGCATGTGGAGGCGAACTTCTCGCTCGAGCGCATGGTCGGCGACACCCTCGACGTCTACGCGCGCCTCCTCGGCAGAGGGGCGTGACAGAAGCGTGGGAGCGTGACGGATCTTGCGGGCAAGCTGGCGCGTTCTCACATCTGACGTGTCTTTCGGGAACCATCCGCGAAGAACTGCGATTCACGCACGCCGAGGTGTGTTGACTTGCCGCACGCTTGAGCCAAGGTAGGATTTATCCGGGATTGGCCGGAGCGGCGGCGGTCAGGACATCCTCGGACGGGTGTTCCGGGTCGCCTCTTCGTCGTTGCAGCAGGAGATAGCAGCCATTCGTAGACCTATGAGAGCCATGCCGGCCCCGCAGAAGGACGGGCCGCGCGCCAACCGGGACATTCGCGGCGTCCGCGACGTGCAGCTCATCGACGCGGACGGCCAGAACCGTGGCGTCGTCGCCTTCTTCGATGCCCTCCAGATGGCCGAGGAGGCCGGCCTCGACCTCGTCGAGATCGCCCCGAACTCCGCGCCGCCCGTCTGCAAGCTCCTCGATTACGGCCGCTTCCGCTTCAACGAGCAGAAGAAGCAGAACGAGGCCCGCAAGCGCCAGAAGACGGTCGAGGTCAAGGA
The DNA here is from genome assembly GCF_001556475.1 of Methylobacterium sp. CCH5-D2. NCBI lineage: Bacteria > Pseudomonadati > Pseudomonadota > Alphaproteobacteria > Hyphomicrobiales > Methylobacteriaceae > Methylobacterium > Methylobacterium sp. CCH5-D2. The sequence continues at coordinate 6,019 of NZ_LSIX01000876.1, forward strand.
GATCAAGCTCCGTCCGGGCATCGACAAGCACGACTACGACGTCAAGATGAAGTCGGTGCAGCGGTTCTTCGAGGAGGGCGACAAGGTCAAGGTGACCCTGCGCTTCCGCGGCCGCGAGATGGCTCACCAGGATCTCGGCCTGCGCCTCCTCGAGCGCGTGAAGCACGAGACCGCCGAGATCGCCAAGGTCGAGAGCGAGCCGATGCTCGAGGGCCGCCAGATGATCATGATCCTGGCGCCGCGCTGAGGCGCCTCGACATTTCGATCGCGTTCGCGCCGTCCCCTCCGGGACGGCGCTTTCGTTTGGGCGGCAGCCGGCTTATCTGCCAGCCATGGCCCTCGCCCCCGAAGAGATCGAACGCTACGCCCGCCACCTCGTGCTCGCCGAGGTCGGCGGCCCGGGCCAGAACCGCCTGAAGGCCGCGCGCGTGCTGGTGATCGGGGCGGGGGGCCTGGGCGCCCCGCTGATCCAGTACCTCGCGGCTGCCGGCATCGGCACGATCGGCATCGTGGACGACGACACCGTCTCGCTCTCGAACCTGCAGCGGCAGGTGATCCACGGCACGCCCGATCTCGGACGGCCGAAGGTGGAGAGCGCCGGGGACGCGGTCGCCCGACTCAACCCGCACGTCGCGGTCGTCGCCCATCCGCACCGGATCACGCCCGGGAACGCGGTGGACCTGATCGCGCGGTACGATCTGGTGGCGGACGGCTCGGACAACTTTACGACCCGCTACGCCGTCTCGGACGCCTGCTTCCACGCGCGGCGCCCGCTGGTCACCGCCGCGCTCGGCCGCTTCGACGGCTCGCTCACCACGATCCGGGCGCACGAGACCGATGCGGAGGGGCGCCCGAACCCGACCTATCGCTGCCTCTTCCCCGAGCCGCCGCCGGCGGGCTCGGTGCCGCCCTGCGCCGAGGCCGGGGTGCTCGGCGCGCTGGCCGGCGTGATGGGCTCGCTGATGGCCATGGAGGTGATCCGGGCCATCGCCGGCTTCGGCGAGCCGCTGGTCGGGCGTCTCCTCATGGTCGATGCGCGCGCGATGCGCTTCGAGACGCTGGCCTACGGCTGGGACCCGGCGAACCCGCTCAGCGGTACGGAGGCCTTGGCTTCGAGCCTTTGAATGACATGGCGCGGGTCCCCTCACCCGGCTTTCTGCGAAAGCAGACCTCTCCCTATGGGAGAGAGGGTATGGCGCGATTCAGGCGCCCGGCCGAAACGCGGTCAGGTCAGGCCGCCGCGACCTTGTCCAGGCAGCACTTCTTGAACTTCTTGCCGCTGCCGCAGGGGCAGGGGTCGTTGCGGCCGACGTCCCTGTAGGGATTCTGCTGGGGCAGCCCCGCGCCCTCCTCGGTCCAGGCGAGGTCGGCGAGCGGGTCGTCCAGGGTCCCGAAGCTCCAGGCATCGAAGCGCCGCAGGTCGTCCGGGCGGTTCACCGCCTTGCGCAGGGCTTCCTTGAACCAGCCCGCGTCGCTGATCTCGTCGGTGATGCGCCCGTCGCGCCGGGCCGCCTCGACGCGCGGGGCGAGATCGCGGAAGCCGAGGAGCGCGATCGTCTCCTCCCAGCCGATCCAGGCCGCGCCCTCCTCGACCGCGGCCTTGGCGTCATCGAAGCGCACGAGCAGGGCATGCACGGCGTCCCGCTCGATCCGGCCCGTCTGGCAGAGCGTGACGCAGGCCGAGAACAGGGCCTGTCGGACGGCGTCGTCGACCGTGCTGTCACGGATCAGCGCGAAGACCGGCTCCGGGTCCCCGTCGAACAGGCTCGCCACCACCTTGGAGAGCGTCGAGGTGACGGCGTCGCCCAGATACGCGTCGAGGGTGTCCTCGTCCTGCCGGAGCAGGCGCAGCAACGGCGCGAGCGCCCGCGTGTCGCGCGCGTGCGCCAGCACGTGCAGGCCCCAGAACAGGAGGTTGGCCTCGCCCTCCTCGAGTTCCTCCGCCGTGGCGGCCTTGTCCACCAGGCGCAGCGTCTCGGGCGCGAGCAGCGCCGGCCGCTCCAGCGCCGCGCGGAGCGCCGCCTTCGGCAGGTGGGTCGAGGCCGCGAGTTCGGCGATCAGAACCGCGTCGTCCATGCTCTGCTCCGTAAGGGTCTCGACCGACCCGGGGTCAACGCCTTCGGCATGAGGCGCGGGTTCCCGCGCCCTCGGGGAGAGGGCGTCCGGCCCGGTCCACGCACGCGGGCCCGAACCCGTCAGCCGGACACCGTATCACTCCGCCGCGAAGAGCTGCCAGTCCGTCCCCTCGGCGGGCGCGTCCGCGGGCGCGGCCTCCGCCTTCGGGTCGCCCGGCGCGGTCTCGCAGGACAGGCCCGGCACGGCGATGACCCGGTTGCCGCGGAAATCCGTGCGGCTGACCACCGCGCCGCGACTCTCCATGTAGCCGAGGAGCCGCCGCGCCCGGCCGGGGGAGCGGCTGCCGATCGCCTTGGCCAGCGCCGCGTCGCCGGGGCAGGACGCGCCGGCGAGCGCCGCGCGGGCGATCAGCAGGAACACGCCCTGCACCTCCTCCGGCATGGTGGCGGCGAGGTTCGTCGCCGCGCTCCAGCTTTCGTCGCCGCCCTCACCCGCCTCGGAGGGTGCCTCGACGCCGGCCCGCGCGACGCTGAGCGCCCGGCGGAAGGCCGGCATCCCGTAGCCGTCGCCGTCGAGGCCGCGCATGCGGCAGCGCACGAGGAAGTCCTGGTAGACGACCGCCACGGGCTGGCGCGCCGCGTCGGCGTCGGCGACCAGGCCCTGCAGCACCGCCTCGCAGCCGGCCCGGTTCTCGGCCGGGTCGAGGGCGGGGGTGGCGGGCGCGGTCTCCGGCCGGTGGG
>NZ_LSIX01000877.1:0-272 GCF_001556475.1 Methylobacterium sp. CCH5-D2
ACGGTGCGCACCGTGCGCAGCACCATCAGCGCGTAGGCGAAGGTGCCGAGGAAGATGCCGAGCACGAGTTGATTGCGGGCGTCGCGCACGAAGTTGCGCAAGAGCCGCGGCCCCATCTGGTTCGAGGCCAGCGTCAGCGCGGCGATGGTGATGGAGAAGGTGGTGCCCGCCACCCCGATGGTGGAGGAGGCCACCGCACTGAGCAGCGCCCTTGCCCCCTCGGCACCCCCGGCCCAACCCCAGTTCGCGTCCGGGGAGGACGGGTCGTAGCC
>NZ_LSIX01000878.1:0-1556 GCF_001556475.1 Methylobacterium sp. CCH5-D2
TCGCGGCAGGGAGGGGTGGCCGTCACGGCCACCCTCGCGCGCGCCGACCACCTCAGTGGTCCAGGGGGTACGGCCCCCGGACGGGGCCGTACCCCCCTTACGTAGTAAGGGGGAAGATGTGCCCCCCCCCCAGTCGCACCAATGATCTCAGTGAGTTAGCTGGGTAGCTGCACAGCTGCACGAAGGATGTGCCCCCTAATGAAATCAATAGCTTAGGGGGGTAGCTGCACGGCTGCACGGGTAGTTGCACCGAGGCTGCACCAGCCATGTCAGGCCCCTGCCGTGGGGTCTATCTCCCCTGCGATCGGCCCCTGTTCTGCGGGTACGATGAATGTGCTGTAGCGGCTGGGCTTGCCCACGTGCGCCTCTCGCAGCAGTCCTTTGCGCAGCATTCCTTCAAGCACATCCGCGATCTGCCCTACGGTGAGGCCGTGCTGCCCCTCGTATCCCCTGATGATCTTCGGGGCCCAGCGCGGCGACGTCTTGCTGAGACTGATGAGGCGGCGTTGCTTGACCGTATCCTTGACGGCCGCCATGACCCGGACTTCCGCCGCGTAGACGTCGAAGGCCTTGGGCGTCCCGTCGATCGTGTCGGCAAGCCCGAATTGCCCGCGGAACCAGACAAGCCGCAGCTCGGCCCCTGTGGCGGCAAAGTTGCCCTTCAGGCGCTCGACCACGCGCAGGTCGCGCGCGTCCGGCCCGTCCGCCTCCTCGGCGGTCGGGCGACGCATGTAGACCACGCTACGCACTGCGTTGCGCCACGCGGTCGAACCTGAAATGCCGCTGCCGTTCGCAAGGCCCGCGACGCCTGGATGCGCCAGGATGATGACGGCGCCGCCGGTTGCTCGGGCGATCTCTTCGAGGAGGCGGACGTAGCGCGTCACCTGCTGCCGGTCGATTTCGAGGCCTCCGAAGGTGTCGGCGACCGTATCAACGATGAGGAGCTGAATGCCGCGACTGATGCAGAAGTTCTTCAGGTTCTCATATGTTGTCGTTGGCTTGAGCTGGCGATGCTTGTCGGCCGTTGCCAGCATTGCCTCTTCGCCTTTGATCCCGCGGAACCAAAGCTGTTCTTCGAGGTCGGCAAACTCGATGTCATAGCCCGCATTGATGTCCGACTGCCGCCGGTGCAACTCGTCCAGATCGTCCTCGGCCGCCAGATAGAGCACCCTCCGCCGGGCCAGCTCGATCCCCATGAAGGGCAGCCCGAGTGCCGAACAGGTTGCGAGCTGCATTGCGAGCAAGCTCTTGCCCGTGCCGCCATCACCCGAGAGCAGCGTCACGACGTGGTCCGGCACCCAATCGGGCACGCACCATTGCCGCGGCGGGACCGGCTTGTCCTGCCAGGATGAAACACAGACGGCAGGCCAGCCGCCTGACGCCCCCTCGATCAGCGATGCGATCCTGGCGCGCGGGTCGTGGCTCACCGTGCGCCCTCCATCACCCCGGCGAGCGCGTAGAGGCGCGAGGCGACCTCCTCGCGTCGGATGTAGAACCGCTCCGGGTCGCCGCGCTCCGGCGACAGGCGCGTGATGAGGCGGGCGATGTCGCGCAGG
>NZ_LSIX01000879.1:0-11186 GCF_001556475.1 Methylobacterium sp. CCH5-D2
CCTCGTGCCCCTGCCCCAGCAGCCGCTCGCACAGGTGCGAGCCGATGAAGCCGGCCCCGCCCGTCACCAAGATCCGCTTCATGCCGGATATCCCTCGTCCCACTGTCGGGTTCACCGCTCCGGAAGCGCGTCGCGCCCCGTCCGGATGTACCGGGACAATGGAGCGGGGCGCTGCACCGCGACAACGGAGCATCCGGCGGAGCCGGGAGCGATGCGAACAGCTTCGGCGGTAATACTGACGAACGGCCTGTTCATGACCGAAATCACGGAACGGTATCCGTACTTCGACGCAGCTCGACTGTATCGGCGCCGGAGGTAATCCGATCGCGTCCGCCCCCTCATCCGAAGGGCGCGGGCACCGCGAGAGGCGTGCCGACTAGGATCCGCCTCGGTCCGGACCTGCCGGGCCCGGCCCGCTCATGGGCCGACGCCCCGGGCCAGGAGAGATGAGGCGCATGACCGGCACGCCCACCCGACCCCCGATCCAGTCGAGGCTCCGCCTGCGGACCCTGCTCGGGCCAGCGCTGCCGCCCCTGCTGGCATTCGGGCTGACGGTCGCCGCAGCCGCGCAGGACGCGAGCTACCGGCTCGGCCCGGGGGACCGGGTCAACGTCTCGGTGTTCGGCCAGGCGGAGCTGACCGGCGAGTACACCGTCGGCGGCGGCGGCCACCTGTTCCTGCCGCTGGTCGGCGAGGTCGCGGTCGGGGGCATGACGCTGCCGGACGCGCAGGCGCGGGTGGTCGAGCGGCTCGCCGACGGCTTCCTGCAGCAGCCCGTCGTCTCCCTGCGCGTCACCGAGATGCGGCCCTTCTACGTGCTCGGCGACGTGCGCTCGCCCGGCAGCTTCCCCTTCCGGTACGGCGCCTCGGTGCTGAGCGGCATCGCCCTCGCGGGCGGCTTCGCCGAGCCGCAGCAGGTGCAGCTCGGCCAGCGCACGGATTTCCTCGCCGCGGACGAGCGGGTGCGGGTGCTGGAGGCCAACCGCAGGCTGCTCACCGTGCGCCGCGCCCGCCTGGAGGCGCAGCGCCGGGACAAGGACGCCTTCGAGCCGCCCCCCGGGATGGACGGCGACCCCCGGCTGACCGCCGCGCTCGTCGAGGAACGCGAGATCCTGAAGGGCCAGCGCGGCGCGCTGGACCAGTCGCTCGACCTGCTGCGGGCGCAGAAGCCGCGGCTCGAGAGCGAGATCACGGGCGTCCAGGCCCAGCGCGCCTCCGAGGAGACGCAGCTGCGCCTGATCCAGGCGCACATGGAGGATTACGAGAAGCTGATGGCGAGCGGGCTGGCCCGGCGCTACCAGGGCATCGAGTTCGCCCGCGAGGAAGCCCGCAACAAGGCCGCGATCGCGCGCCTCAACGCGGACCTCGCCCGGCTCGATCTCGCCATCGGCGACCTCGCGCTGCGCATCCAGGACACGGTCGAGGCCTATCGCCGCCGGGTGATGGCCGACCTGCAGGACGTGACCGGGCGGCTCAACGAGATCGAGACGCAACTCCCGAGCGCCCGCGAGATCCGCGAGGCCCGGCTCCAGGCCGGCGGCGCGCTCGGAACGCTGGCGCAGCAGGGCAGCCTCGCCCGCAAGGTCTTCATCACCCGCCTCCGGGACGGCAACCCCGAGACCTTCGAGGCCGACGAGCGGGCGGCCCTGATGCCGGGCGACATCGTCGAGGTCCGGCGCGAGCCGCCGGCGCGGGCGGCCCAGGCGGCCCTGGAGCCCGCCGGGCAGGTCGCGGGGCAGATCGCCGCGGCCGGGACGCGCTGAGGCGCGCCGCGGCTCCGGCTCCGGCTCCGGCACGGGATCCAACTGAAACTCGAACACCAGCGATCATCGGAGAGGCATCATGACCGAGATCAGGCCGCTCATCCTCTGCGGCGGCAACGGCACCCGGCTCTGGCCGGTCTCGCGCGCCGCGCTGCCGAAGCAGTTCGCCATCCTGATCGGCGAGCGCTCGACCTTCCAGCAGAGCGTGCTGCGGGTGGCGCGGCCGGGCTTCTCCTTACGCCCGCTCGTCGTCACCAACGCGCTGCACCGCTACCTCGTGGAGGAGCAGCTCGCCGAGATCGGCATCGAGGCCGACATCCTGATCGAGCCGCAGGGGCGCGATTCCGGGCCGGCGATCCTGGCCGGCGCCCACGAGATCGCCCGCGAGGATCCGGACACGCCCGTGCTCGTCCTGGCCTCCGACCAGGCGATCCAGGGCGAGGCCCTGTTCCATGAGGCCGTGCGGGACGGGCTCGGCGCCGTGGCGAACGGTCATCTCGTCACCTTCGGGGTGGTGCCGACGCATCCCTCCACCGCCTACGGCTACATCCAGGCCGGGCCCGAGATCGCGGCGGGCGCCCGCGCCGTGCTGCGCTTCGCCGAGAAGCCCGAAGCCGCGCTCGCCGCCCGCTACATCCGCGAGGGCTACCTCTGGAACGCCGGCAACTTCCTGTTCCGCGCCGGAGCCCTGATCGGCGAGTACGAGCGGCACGATCCGGCGACCTGCGCGGCCGTCGCCGCCGCGGTGGCGGGGGCGCGGCGCGAGATCGGCGCTGCGACGCTCGAGCCCGAGGCCTTCGGGCGCGCCCGCGCGCAATCGATCGACTACGCGGTCTTCGAGCACACGCGGCTCGCGGCCCTGGTTCCGCTGGCCTGCGGCTGGTCCGACGTCGGCAGCTGGGACGCCCTCTGGGCGCTCGGCGAGAGCGATTCCGACGGCAACGTCGCGCGGGGGCCGACCGAGTTGCGCGACGCCCGCGGCTGCTACGTGGCGAGCGACGGGCCGCTGACCTCGGTGCTCGGGCTGCAGGACGTGGTCGTGGTGTCGAGCGGCGACGCGATCCTGGTGGCCGACCGCCGCCGCACAGGCGAGGTCAAGGAGATCGTCGCCGCCCTGCGCGGCCGGGGGCGACCGGAGGCCGAGCACCATCCGCGGGTCAACCGGCCCTGGGGCTGGTACGAGGTGATCGAGGCGGGATCGAGCTTCCAGGTCAAGCGCATCTGCGTGCGGCCGAGCGGGCGCCTCTCGCTCCAGAAGCACCGCCACCGGGCCGAGCACTGGGTGGTGGTCGCGGGCCATGCCCGCGTCACCGTGGGCGACGAGGTGCGCGAACTCGGGCCGAACCAGCACGCCCATATCCCCCTCGGAGCGGTCCACCGCCTGGAGAATTTCGGCAACACCCCCGTCGAGATCATCGAGGTGCAGCACGGCAGCTACCTCGGCGAGGACGACATCGTGCGCATCGAGGACGTCTACGCGCGGGTGTGAGGGGCGAGCGAGGACCACCTCGGCCAGGACCCGCGCGACCGCGTCGAGGTTCGGATCACCCCACTCCCCGAACGCGGGGAGTGGGGCCCGCCGGCCTCACCGAACGACCGAGCAACAGCCCCAACACGAGGAAACGCCCGATGATCCGCGTCCTCTCGGCGATCGTGGTGCCGCCCCACATGTCCGTCAGCGGCGGGGCGAGGGCGGGGGAGATGCTGAGCGCGGCGCTTCAGGCGCATTGCCGCGTCGACGTTGCCAGCATGATGGGAACCCCGGAGGAGCCCGGGCCCTGCGGGCGCGTGCCCGTCCGCACGGGTCTGCCGCCGGGCCTGCCCTGGTCGCGCCTGCCGAACCGCTACCGCTCCCTGTTCTACCGCTCGGACATCCCCGGGCGGGTCGCGGGCTACGACCTCCTGCACCTGCACAACCCGATGCCGGCCCTGGAGATGGCCCGGATCGCCCGCGCCGCCCGGGCGGCGGGCGTGCCCTACGTGATCTCGACCCACGGCTTCAACGAGGTCGCCAACGGCGGCGCCATCTACGGGTTCGGGCCGGTCCGCCGGGCGGCGTGGCGCAGCCTCGTCCACGCGCCGGTGGCCGAGGCCGTGCGCGGCGCCGCCGGGATCCTCGCCCTGTCGCCGGCCGATTTCGACATCGTGCGGGCCATGGGCTTCCGCGAGGGGCTGCTGGAGGTGGTGCCGAACGGCGTCGCCGTCCCGGCGCCCGCCGACCCCGCCGAGGACGCCGCGCTCCTCGCCCGCTTCGCGCTGCCCGAGCCCGACCCGGACGGCCCCCCGACCCTGATGTTCCTGGCAAACCACACGCCCAACAAGGGCCTGCCGGTCCTCCTCAGGAGCCTGCGGATCTTGCGGCGCCCCGTCCATCTCGTCGTCGGGGGCGAGCGGAGAGCCGAGATCGACTATGCGGGCCTCACCGGGGCGCTGCCGCCCGATCAGCGGGTGGTGGTGACCGGCCGGCTCTCGGATGCGGAGGTCGGGGCGCTGATGCGCAGGGCGGACCTCTTCGTCTTCCCGACCCTCGCCGACACCCTGCCTCTCGTGGTGTTCGAGGCGATGGCGCAGGGCGTGCCGGTGCTCGCCTCCGCGGTCGGCGGGATCCCCTACCAGATCGACCCGGGCTGCGGGCAGCTCGTGCCGCCGAACGACGCCGCCGCGCTCGCCGCGGCGATCGAGCGCCTCGTGCAGGACCGCGCGCGGCTGCGCCGGATGGGCCTCCAGGCCCGCGCGCGCGTGGCGGACGGCTTCACCTGGGCGGCGGCCGCCGCCAAGGCCCACGCGGCCTACCGGCAGGTTCTCGCGGCGTCCGACCCCGCCCGCCCGCGGCCGGCCGAACGCCGCGAGGTCCGTCCCTCCGCAGCACCCGCGCCATCGCTCGGGCGATCACGGCGCTCCGCGACCGGACGCTGACCGATCCGTGCGAGCCAGGAACGACCAGGTTTCGCAGCGCTCCCTCAGGTCGTCCGCGAGGCGCGCCGCGAAGTGCCGGGGAGGACCAGATGCTCAAAAATCAAATACGAGACGGAAGATAGGGTATTAGTCCGTCCGTACGGATCTTACCAACTGCAAAGTTGTGCAAGATCATGAGATGCTTGCGCATTCGCCAGCCGAATGCTCGACCAGAGTGGATCTGGAGCGCGCGCCTGACCTGGAGGGCCGACGATGAACACGCCGACCTTGCCCGCTCAGACGCCGACCGTGCAGAATCGGCTGCTGCGGGCGCTTCCAGGCGAGGTGCTGAGCCTGATGCTCCCGCTCCTCGAGGAGGTGCCGCTCGCGGCCGGCGAACGGGTCGTCACCGCGGGCGAGCCGATCCCCCATGCCTGGTTCTTCGAGAGCGGTCTCGCCTCGGTGATGCTGCACACTGCCGAGCGCGGTTCCTACGAGACCCTCGTGGTCGGCCGCGACGGAATGGTCAGCACGGCGCTGGTGCTCGGCGTCGAGCACATGCCGGTCGATGTCGAGGTGCGCGTGCCCGGCACCGCCCTGCGGATCGGGGCCGGCGCGCTGCGGCAGATGATGGTGCAGAGCGGCGTGCTGCGCGAGGTGCTGATGCGCTACGTCCAGGTGGCGATGCTCTGGATGAGCCAGATGGCGCTCTCCAACCGCCGCCACCGCATCGAGGAGCGCCTCGCCCACTGGCTGCTTCTGGCCACCGACCGCATCGACGGCAGCGAGATCGTGATGACCCACGAGGCTCTGGCCCAGGTTCTGGGCACGCACCGGCCGGGCATCACGGTGGCGCTGCACGAGCTGGAACGCGCCCAGATGATCGCGACGCGGCGCGGCCAGATTACCGTGATCGACCGCGCGCGGCTGATCCGGGCGGCGGGCGAGAGCTACGGCCTCGCCGAGGCCGAGTACAAGCGCCTGATCGGTCCCTTCGCCTGAGGCATACCGCTCTTTCGGCTTAGTTCGCAAGCCGAATGGAAAGCACATCGGCGATCATGTCAGTAATTACCTGCCTTCATCACAGGTAAGGACTGCCCAAGATGATCCCCGTCCTCGTAACCGGAGCCGGTGGCTTTATCGGCCACCATCTCGTCAAGTATCTCGTCGGCCGGGGCTACTGGGTCCGCGGCGCCGACATCAAGCTTCCCGAGTACGAGCCCAGCGCGGCGCACGAGTTCCTGCAATGCGACCTGCGCCTGCACGACGCCTGCCAGCGGGCGGCGCAGGGGATGGAGCAGGTCTACCACCTCGCAGCCGACATGGGCGGCATCGGCTTCATCAGCGGCTCGCACGCCGAGATCACCCTCAACAACACGCTGATCAGCGCGCACATGGCCAAGGCCGCAGCCGACAACCGGGTCAAGCGCTTCCTGTTCTCGTCCTCGGCCTGCGTCTACCCGATGCACCTGCAGACCTCGCCGGACGTCACGCCGCTCTCCGAGGACGTCGCCTGGCCGGCCCAGCCCGAGGAGGGCTACGGGCTCGAGAAGATCTACATGGAGAAGCTGTGCCAGTACATGACCGAGGATTGGGGCCTCTCCACCCGGGTCGTGCGCTTCCACAACGTCTACGGCCCGCTCGGCACCTATGACGGCGGCCGCGAGAAGGCGCCGGCCGCGATCTGCCGCAAGGTCGCGCTCTGCCCGGACGGCGGCACGATCGAGGTCTGGGGCGACGGCCTCCAGACGCGCTCGTTCATGTACATCGACGATTGCGTCGAGGGCCTCTACCGGCTGATGCAGTCGGACTACACGGCGCCGCTCAACCTCGGCACCGACGAGATGATCAGCATCAACGATCTCGTCGACATCGCCGCTTCCGTCGCGGACAAGCGGATCGCCAAGCGCCACGACGTCTCGAAGCCGCAGGGCGTGCGGGGGCGCAACAGCGACAACGCGCTGATCCGGAAGGTGCTGGGCTGGGAGCCCGCCACGACGATCCGCGAGGGCCTCGCGCCGACCTACCGCTGGATCGAGGCCGAACTCGCCGCCGGCCGCGCCGGCCGCCTGCCCGACGCGGCCGAGTAGCGTCGCCTCCGGAAGCGGACCCGAACCCTCCCCCCGCCGGGGGGAGGGGCCTCATCCCAGCGACCGAGCAGCCCGATGACCGACCAGACCGGGGCACAGCCAGGCCTCGACATCCGCCACCTCGTCGTCGAGGAGGCCGAGCAGTCCCGGATGAACGGCGTGCACCTCGTGGCGAACCGGCTCGCCCGCGAGCAGATCCGCCTCGGACAGGCGGTCCGGGTCGTGGTGCTGCACCCGCCGGGCCGGACCGTCGAGCGGGGGGTATGGGACGCGCCCGTCGAGGCGCTGCCCCTCGAGGGCCACAGCCTGTTCGGCCACCTCGTCCAGCCGGCGCCGCGCCTCACCGCGGCGCTGGTCGCGGGCGCGGGACCCCGCACCCTGGTCCACCTCCACTGCGCGCGCCGGCCGCTGCTGCTGGCCATCGGTCGTGAGCTGGCGCGCCGGGGCATCCGCTACGTGGTCACCATCCACGGCCGCTACGCGCACGTCGCCGACGCGCAGATGCGCCGGGCCCACCGCTCGACCAGCCTTTACCTCGCGATGTTCGAGCGCCGGATCCTGGAGCGGGCGTGGTTCGTCCACGCGCTGACGGATCAGGAGGCCGGGGCGATCCGTCAGATCGCCCCCCGCGCGCGCATCGAGATCGTGGCGAATGCGGCCTATTCCAGCGCCTTCGACGCGGCCCCGCCGCCGCCCGGCCGGACCGGGCCCTCGCCCGCCTTCCCGCTCTTCGGGTTCTGCGGGCGCTACGCGGCGCACCACAAGGGGCTCGACCTGCTGATCGGCGGCCTCGCGACGCATCTGGCCGCGGGCGGGCGCGGGCGCCTCGCGCTCGCCGGCAACGGCGCGACGGGTGGGGAGGGCGCGGCGCTGCGCGCGCTCGCCCAGGGGGCCGGCATCGGCGGGTCGGTCGCGGTGGGCGGGCCTGTCTTCGGGCCTGAGAAGGAGCGGACACTGCGCGGCTGGGACTTCTTCGTCCAGTCGTCGCGCTTCGATGGGTTGCCGATCGGCGCGGTGGAGGCCGCGCTCTGCGGCCTGCCGCTGATCGTCTCGACCGCGACCGGCCTCGCCGACGCCGTCGAGCGCCACGGCGCCGGCTTCGTCGTGCGCGACCTGACGACGAATGCGGTCGCGGAAGCCCTCGGCCGAGCCGCCCGGCTCACCCCGGAGGCCTGGGCGCGGATGTCGCGCGCCGCCCACGCGATGGCGCTCGTCACGGGCGACTGGGCCCGCTCGGCGGAAGCGCTCCAGCATCTCTACGCGACCCAGGGGACCGACCTCAGGCTCGCGGGCTGATCCGGCCGGAGGGCACGCCATGCACGCAAGCGCCGTCGCCGTCCGCCCGGCCCCGCGGGATCCGAATGACCTCTACCTGCGCGGCCTCGCCTGCGCGCTCGTGGGCTACGCAGTCTTCGGCAAGGGCTTCGCGGTGCTGGGCGTGGCGCCGCTCTATGTCGGCGAGCTCGCGCTCGGCCTCGGCCTCCTCGCGCTGATGCGGTCGCGCTGCTGGTTCGCGGTGCTGGGCACGCCCGCGAGCCTGCTGCTCGCCGCCCTGATCGCCTGGGTGCTGATCCGGACCGTCCCGTTTCTCGGCATCTACGGGATCGACGCGGTCCGCGACAGCGTGATCGTCGTCTACGGCCTGTTCGCCTTCGTGGTGATCGCGCTCCTCATCGAGAACCCGCTCCGGCTCGGCTGGATCCTGCGCGTCTACGCGGGCTTCGCCTTCCTGTACGGGCTCATCGGCGGCTTCCTGTTCGTCGTCACGGTCACCATGGCCGACCAGCTCCGCATCCCGGGCACACAGATCCAGCTGCCCTATATCCGGGCCGGCGAGGCGGCGTTCCATCTCGGGGCCGCCGCGGTCTTCATGCTGGTCGGGCTGCGCCGCGTGGGGGCGCTCTGGTGCGTCGCCCTGTGCATCAACATGGCGGCCGTGACCGTGAGCCGGGCCGCGACGCTCGCTTGCCTCGTGCCGATTCTGCTCGGCGTTCTGCTCGGGCGCCAGCTCCGCCGCTTCGCCCCCGCCGCGCTGATCGGGGTCGCGATGCTGGCAGGGGCCGCGCTCGCGGACCTGCGCGTGATGATGCCCGGAGACCGCGAGGTCGGGGCCATGCAGATCGTCGAGGGCATCAGCAGCGTGTTCGGCGCGAGCGAGGCGGCGAATTTCGAGGGCACCAAGGAGTTCCGACTGCGCTGGTGGCGCACGATCCGGGAATATACCCTGCACGGCCCCTACTTCTGGAACGGCAAGGGCTTCGGCGTGAATCTCGCGATGGAGGACGGCTACCACACCTTCGTCACGCAGGAGGCGACCCTGCGCAGCCCGCACAACGGGCACATGACGATCCTGGCCCGCGCCGGGGTGCCGGGCTTCGCGCTCTGGGCCGGGCTGCTCGCCGCCTGGTTCGGCATGCTGGTGCACAGCCTGCTCCTGGCGCGCCGGGCCGGCCACGGGCGCTGGGCCGCCGTCTTCGTCTGGATCACCTGCTACGGCGCCGGCATCCTCGTGAACGCCTCCTTCGACGTGGCGTTGGAGGGGCCGATGTCGGGCGTCTGCTTCTGGTCGGTGATCGGCCTCGGGATCGGGGCCAGCATGATCTACCGGGCGGGCCTCGTGCGGGCGATCGGCGACCCGGGCTAGGGCGCGGGGTCGCCCCCGCGTCGGAGCGTGGCGCGGTCCCGCGCGCCGGGAGCCCCGGTCGTGGGGAGCGTCCCCCGGTCCGGGACCAGGTCCGGGACTCGATCCGGGGCCCGGTCCGGGATGGCCTCACGCGGCCGGCAGCGGTCGCGGCAGGTCTGCGGCGAGGAGGCGGCGCAGCAGGAGCTGCGAGAGCAGGAGCCGCACGAGGCTCGCCAGTACCAGCGCCCCGCAGGCGCCCTCGAGCCCGAACCGGAGCGCGAGCGGCAACGACGCCGCGAGGACCGCGACGGTACCTGCGGCGTTCACCACCAGGGCGTGGCGCGCGGCCTCCACGCCGTGGAAGTAGGAGCACACCATGTCGGTGGCGTAGGCGGCCACCGCGGCGATCGCGAGGAGGCGCACCGGCACGGCGAGCCCGAGATACGGCGAAGCCGCGCCGTAGACGAGGCGCAGCGCCGGTTCGGGCGCCGCGAACAGGACGGCGAAGAACAGCAGCGCCACCGGGACGCCGGAGAGCGCGAAGGGCCGCGCCGCCCGCCACGCCTCCGCCTTGCCGCGCGGATGGGCCCGCGCGGCGGTCTGCGGGATGATGTTGCACAGCCCGATCACCAGCGGGTTCATCAGGTTGACGAGGTTCTGGCTCGCCTGAAGCTGCGCCGTCAGGGCCGCGCCCGAGAGGGCGGCGAGCAGCCAGAACAGCACCTGCCCGCGCAGCGTGCCGAGCAGGTTGTTGGCGAGCGACCAGCCTCCCAGCCGCCAGAAATCGCCGAGGATCGCGGACAGGCGCGGCGCGGTCGCCTCCCCCCGCCCGAGCCCGGCGCGCCCGGCATGGAGCACGGCGCCGAGGCCGGCGGCGAGGGCCATCGCGCAGAGCGCGGTGCCCAGCGTCAGGTGCCCGCCCCACCCGAGCCCGAGCACCAGGGCGACCTGGCCGAGATAGCTCACCGCGTCGCCCGCGATCGCCGCGCCGAAGCGCAGCTCCGCGAAGAGGTAGCGCCGGAAGGCCTCCTGGATCTGCCAGAGCAGGAAGTAGGCGAGCGCGGGCAGGATCAGGTCGGCCCGGCCCGCCGCGAGGGCGGCGAGCGCAAGCGCGGCCCCGGCCGGCAGGAAGAGCAGGCCGAGGAGGTCGAGGCTCGCCCGCATCAGACCGGCGCCTGCCTCCGGCCCGGCCGCGCCGGCCCGGACCGAGAGCGGGTAGAACACCAGCGAGGAGGTGACCATGTGGAGGATCATCAGCCCGCCGAGGAGCAGGGCGAAGGTGCCGTACTCCGCGGGCGGTAGCGCGCGGGCCAGCACGATCGTCAGCCCGAAGGTGCCGACGCTGGCGATGGCCTGGTCGATCAGCGGCCAGGCGAGGCGGCCGGCTTGGTCGCCGACACGGCGGCGCAGGGCGCCCACGGCCTGGAGCGCCGCGGGCGGGCCGGAAATCCATGAGCGCCGCATCGTCTCGTCCTGGAACCTCGGTGTGCGTGGATCCCCGGCAGAGCGTTCGGCCGACACGCGGCGGCCCCGGGGGTTGACGGCGTGAGCGCGGGAGCGGGACGGGGCACGCCCACCCGCTCCCGGACCGGGCGCGACCCGCCGGCCGACCGGCCGTGTCAGCGCGCGTCCGCGACCGGCGTCCCGACGGGCGCGGCCGGCGGCGCCGCGGTGCCGCGCGCGCGCCGCGACGCCCGCACGAGGTCGGCATAGGCCCAGACCAGGTAGGGCGTCGTCGCGCGCATCCCGTCCGCGAAGTCGAAGCGCGGCGCGTAGCCGAGCATCCGCCGCGCCTTGCCGATCTCGGCGGTCGCC
>NZ_LSIX01000087.1:0-1454 GCF_001556475.1 Methylobacterium sp. CCH5-D2
GATTCCAGCTGCCGTCGAGCACCTCCGGCCGCGGCCAGTAGAGGCGCAGGTTCAGCGTGAAGGGGCCGGCGGCTGGGGCCGGCAGCCAGTTCGCTTCCTTCCCCGCCCCGGGGCTCTCGCGCTGCACGTGGAGATCGAGCGAGCCGTCGGGGTTGTAGGTCAGGCGGTCGCGGTCGCCGATGGCGTAGCGGTCGATCGGGTTCTGCGCGAAGAGCTGGCGCGCGTCGTACAGGGTCAGGGACCAGAATCCGCGCGCCGGCGGGATCTCGCCCTTCTCGAAGTGGATGGTGTAGCGCCTGTCGCTGTCGAAGGGCCTGCCGTCCGCATCGACCAGCCCGGTCGGGTAGACCGCATCCTCGATCGTGTTGGCGCCGAGGCCCGCATAGGCCACGCCGGCCCGGTGGACGTAGTCCGCGCCGTAGGTGCCGATCGCCGTGTAGTTCGTGCGCCAGCCGTTCACGAACCGGCCCGCGGTTCGGAACACGCCCTTGATGCGCGCCAGGGCCGGCGCCTTGGCCTCCGCGAGGGCCTGGAGCACCTCCGGCCGCAGGCTCCGGGGATCGATCGCGCCGGGAACGAGGCCGATCCGCCGCATGCGGTCGAGGATCGGGTGATCGACGGCGTGCGGCGGGTTGGCCTTCGCGACCTCGCTGAAGAGGGCGAAGAAGGCCGGCGCTTCGAGATCCTCCACCTGCTCGACCGGCGGCTTGTCGCTGCGCGGGGCCGGGCTCGCGGGGCCGGGCGGCGGGGTGCCGCCCCCCTCCCACGCGCTGAGGGGGGCGACCCGGATCGCCCGCTGGAACCGGTGCACCGCCGCGTAGTCGGCGGGACCGTCGGTCCGCGTGCGTCCGATGATCCAGCCCATACCGGTGGGGCTGCGCACGCGCTGGACGCCCTCGGGCAGGGTGCCGTTCCAGTCCGGCCCGACGAGCGCGAAGGTGTGAGGGGCGTTCCCGGTCGTGCGCGAGCCCGGCGATGCGAACACCTCCGTCCACATGTCGAGGATCGGCAGGAGGACGTAGCGGCCCTCCGGGTTCGGGATGCCGATGACCAGGGGCTCGGCGGTCACGTCGAACCAGAGCGAGGAGTAGAGCGTGTCGGCGTTGGGCCGCACCACCGCCGTGAACCGGGGATCCGGGAAGGCCTCGAGATGCGCGAAGCGGTTGACCGGTGCCGCCAGCGCGGTGGTCGCTTCCGCGACGCTCGTCGTCTGACGGCGGGTGAGTTCCATGAGGACCAGCGGGTAGGCATAGATGTAGGCGTCGGCGGCGATCTCGCGGACCTCGTCGGACGGCGGCAGGGCGGGCGGTGCGGAGTCCGCGCGCGCGCAAGTGCCGACGAGCAGAAGGCCGAGGACGCCCGGCGCGGACAGGATCGGCCATGTGCGCATCCGTCTCTCCATGGGGCGCGGGGCGGTTCGGCGACGCGCCGAGCACCCGCCGGATCATGGCGGT
>NZ_LSIX01000880.1:0-4710 GCF_001556475.1 Methylobacterium sp. CCH5-D2
GCGCTCGCCCGCCTGCACATGGCCGCGCGCCAGTACCCGCTCCACGTCATGCACGGCTACACGGTCGAGCCCTCGGACGAGCTGAGCTTCCTGCAGGTGGTCGAGCAGTCGGACGCCGCCCAGCTTCAGGACGTCGAGGCGATCTCGGAGGCGCGCCGACCGCTGCTCGCCTACGGCGCCGTCGTGCTGGAGGAGATCATCCGGGTCGGCCGCCCGCGCGAGATCGCGATCTCGGCCACCGGCGTGCGCGAGGGCCTGCTCTACGAGCAGCTCGACCGCGACGGGCGGGCCGCGGACGCGCTCCTGGCCGCGGCGGCCGAGCTGAACGCGCTGCGCGCCCGCTCGCCCGCCCACGCCGAGGACCTGATCGCCTGGACCGACCGCTTCGTGGAGAGCCTGGACGGACCCGAGACGCTCGACGAGCGCCGCCTGCGCCACGCCGCCTGCCTGCTCTCCGACCTCGCCTGGCGGGCCCATCCCGACTACCGGGGCGAGCAGAGCATCGCGCTGATCCAGAACGGCGCCTTCACGGGCATCGACCATCCGGGCCGGGCCTATCTGGCGCTGGCGGTCGCCCTGCGGCACGAGGGCGTGGCGCCCGAGAAGGCGAGCCCGGTCCTGCGGGCGCTCGCCGGCCCGCGCCTGTTCGAGCGGGCGCGGCTGCTGGGCGCCCTGCTGCGGGTGGCCTTCCCGATCTCGGCGGCGATGGGCGGGGTGCTCGAGCGGGCGCCGCTCACCGCGACGGACAGGACCGTGACCCTTCGCCTGCCCGCGTCGGCCAGGTCGCTCGGCAACGACCGGCTGCTCAACCGCGTGCGCGGCCTCGGCCGGCTGATCGGGCGGGACGGGAAGATCGAGATGGACGGGTAGCGGGCTCGGTGCGCGGAGGGTGCGGGGGCATCGTGCCGGCTCGGATCCGCGCTGAGTTCCTCGTCCGCGCGGCCCATCGCACACGACGACGCGCCGACATCCGCCACACCCTCCCCCGCAGGGGGAGGGCGGCGCGTTCAGCCGACCGAGCCCTGACCGGCGAGGCTGGCAGCCCGCACCGGACAGACCCCGCGCCCCATCCGGGATGGAGCGCTCGGCAAACGCCTCACTCCGCCTGCAGGCCCGCGCCGGTCTCCGCCGCGTCGCGCCCCGCATCGACCGCGCCGCCCTGCGCCTCGACCACCGCCGCCACCGTGACGTTGACGATGCCGCGCGCCGTCACGGACGGCGTGAGGATGTGGGCGGGCTTGGCCGGACCGATCAGCAGGGGCCCCACGGGAAGGGCGTCGGCCAGCACCTTGGCGAACTGGAAGGCGATGTTGGCCGCGTCCAAGTTCGGGAAGATCAGCACGTTGGCAGACCCCTTGAGGCGCGAGCCCGGCAGGACGCGGTCGCGGATCAACTCGGAGAGGGCCGAGTCGGCCTGCATCTCGCCGTCGACCTGAAGGGTCGGCGCCCGCTCCTGCAGCATCTCCAGGGCGCTGCGCATCTTCCGCGCCGAGGTCGAGTCGGACTGGCCGAAATCCGAGTGGCTGAGCAGCGCGATCTTCGGGGTCTGGCCGAAGCGGCTGACGTGGTTGGCGCAGGCCATCGCCATCTCGGCGATCTCCTCGGCGGCGGGGTCCGGCCGGACATGGGTGTCGGCCAGGAAGAAGGCGCCCTTCTTGGTGACGATGAGGCTCATCGCGGCGCATTGCGTGAGGCCGGGCTTCAGCCCGATCACGTCGCGGATGATGCGCAGGCGCGTCTCGAAACGGCCCTCCAGGCCGCAGATCAGCGCGTCGGCCTCGCCGCGGCGCACCGCGATCGCGCCGATCACCGTGGTGTTGGTGCGCACCAGCGTGCGGGCGGCCTCGGGCGTGATGCCGCGCCGGCCCGCGACCTCGAGGTAGGTCTGCACGTAGGCGCGGTAGCGCGGATCGTCCTCGGGATCGATCAGCTCGAAGTCGCGGCCCTCCTGCAGCGAGAGGCCGAAGCGCTTGAGCCGGGTCTCGACCACCCGCGGGCGCCCGACCAGGATCGGCTTGGCCACCCCGTCCTCGACGATGGCCTGCACCGCGCGCAGCACGCGCTCGTCCTCGCCCTCGGCGTAGATGACGCGCTTCGGAGCCTCCTTGGCCTTCGAGAAGAGCGGCTTCATGATGAAGCCGGAGCGGTGCACGAAGCGGTCGAGGGACTCGGCGTAGGCCTCGATGTCGGCCACGGGCCGCCCGGCCACGCCCGAATCCATCGCCGCCTTGGCGACGGCGGGGGCGATGCGCAGGATCAGGCGCGGATCGAACGGGCTCGGGATCAGCGAGCGGGGGCCGAAGGGCCGGGCCTCGCCGCCATAGGCGCGGGCGACGACGTCGGAGGGCGTCTCGCGAGCGAGCGCGGCGATCGCCTTCACGGCGGCGATCTTCATCTCCTCGTTGATCTTGTGGGCGCCCACATCGAGCGCGCCCCGGAAGATGTAGGGGAAGCAGAGGACGTTGTTGACCTGGTTCGGGAAGTCCGAGCGCCCGGTGCAGATCATCGCGTCGGGCCGCGCCTTCTCGGCGAGATCCGGCATGATCTCCGGGTAGGGGTTGGCGAGCGCCATGATCAGCGGCTTCTCGGCCATCTTCTCGAGGTACTCGGGCTTGAGCACCCCGCCCGCCGAGAGGCCGATGAAGACGTCGGCGCCGGGGATGACGTCGGCCAGCGTGCGGGCCTCGGTCTCCTTGGCGTAGATGTCCTTCCAGCGGTCCATCAGCTCGGTGCGGCCGGCATAGACCACGCCCTTGATGTCGGTCACCGTGATGTTCTCGACCCGGGCGCCGAGCGAGACCAGCAGGTTGAGGCAGGCAAGCGCCGCCGCGCCCGCGCCCGAGGTGACGATCTTGGCGTTCTCCAGGCTCTTGCCGGCGAGCTCCAGGGCGTTGAGCACCGCCGCCGCCACGATGATCGCGGTGCCGTGCTGGTCGTCGTGGAAGACCGGGATGTTCATCCGGGCCCGGCAGCGCTCCTCGACCTCGAAGCACTCGGGCGCCTTGATGTCCTCCAGGTTGATGCCGCCGAAGGTCGGCTCCAGCGCGCAGACGACGTCGACGAGCTTGTCGACGTCGAGCTGGTCGACCTCGATGTCGAACACGTCGATGCCGGCGAACTTCTTGAACAGGACCGCCTTGCCCTCCATCACGGGCTTGGAGGCGAGCGGACCGATATTGCCGAGGCCGAGCACGGCGGTGCCGTTCGACAGCACGGCGACGAGGTTCTGGCGGATCGTGAGGGTGGCGGCCTCCTGCGGGTCCTCGTGGATCGCCATGCAGGCGGCGGCCACGCCCGGCGAATAGGCCAGCGCGAGGTCGCGCTGGTTGCCGAGCGGCTTCGTCGCCTGGATCTCCAGCTTTCCGGGCTTGGGCAGGCGATGGTAGACGAGCGCCCCGGACTTCAGGTCCTCGGACATATTGTCGGCCATGGCCCTCTCTCCCGCTCGCTCTCAGCCCATGCGCGCACACCGCGGCGGCGCCCGTTGAAGGCCCTGTTGCACCGCCTGCGCAGTGGGCGCAACCCGAACAACGAGACACGAATCCACCTCGCGAAACTGGTTCGCCGGCACGGGTTCTCCATCGGCGCCTATTCCTACGGTCGGCCGAAGGTGCGCTTCCCCGAATCCGGCCGGCGCCTGACGATCGGCCGCTATTGTTCCATCGCCGACAAGGTCGAGATCCTGCTGGGCGGCGGGCACCGGCTCGACTGGGCGACGACCTATCCGTTCGCCGCGATGGAGGGACTGTTCCCCGACGCCGAGGCACCGGAGGATTACCACGTGGCCCGCGGCGACGTGACGATCGGGCACGACGTCTGGCTCGGCTCCGGCTGCCTGATCCTGCCGGGCGTCACGATCGGCCACGGGGCGGTGGTGGCCGCCCGGGCCGTGGTGACCCGCGACGTGCCGCCCTACGCGGTGGCCGCCGGCAACCCGGCCCGCGCGGTGCGCACCCGCTTCGAGGCCGACACCGTCGCGGCGCTGCTCGAGGCGGCCTGGTGGGACCTGCCGCACGCCACGGTGAGCCGGCTCGTGCCCCTCCTCAGCAGCGACCGCATCGACGACCTGCTGGCGGCGCTCGCCGTTGCGCGCCGGCCCTGAATCGCCTACCCGCGAGGCTCGGTTCTCAGCAGACGTACAGACCCATGTCCGAAACGCCCCCCGACCGCCTCGCCGCCAACCCGAACAGCCCGTACTACGACGAGAAGCTGCTGGAGCGCGGCGTCGGCGTGCGCTTCAAGGGCGTCGAGAAGACCAACGTCGAGGAGTACTGCGTCAGCGAGGGCTGGGTGCGGCTCTCGGCCGGCAAGACGCTCGACCGCGCCGGCAACCCGATGACGGTGAAGCTCAAGGGTCCGGTCGAGCCCTATTTTCGCGATGCGGCCTCCGAGGGGACCGCCGAGGCCTGAGCCGCAGCGCGCCTGAGCCCGCCCGCGTAGTCGCGGAGCGCCGCCGCGACCATCGCGGCGACCTGGGCCTCCGTCCGGGGCTCCCGCACCACGAGGCTCGCCAGCACCTCCGGATGCCCGCGCCGCTGCTTCGGCGTGCGGGCGTGGTTCGAGAGGCGCAGGCGCCAGGGGCCGTCGCCGTGCGCGAGGTAGAGGCTGTCGCCGCGCTCGTTGCGGGCGACCTCGCGGAAACCGTGCTCGGCGAGGAGGCGCGCCGCACGGGCGAGGGCGGCCAGCGGGGGCAGCGGAGCGGCGGGGGAG
>NZ_LSIX01000881.1:0-3060 GCF_001556475.1 Methylobacterium sp. CCH5-D2
GTCGGGGGCAGCTTGGGCGGGGGCCGCTCGTCGCCCGGCGGCGCGGCCGCGCCGTCGGCGGCCTCCGTCGTCTCGGTGGCCGAGGCCGGGACCTCGCTCGCGACGGCGCTCGGCGGGCCGCCCGTTCAACGGGGCGCGCTTGTTCCCGCCGGGCCGTCGCTGCCGCTGGCCCTCGGCCCGCGGGAATCGTAAAGGAGGGCGCTACCCCATCCCGGCCGCGGCCCGGCCGCACACGCGAGCACGATGCGCTTCTCCAGCAAAGCCAATCCGGGGGCGGACCTCGCGGCGCTGCGGGCCGAGATCGACCGGATCGACGCCGAGATGCACGCCCTGCTGATCCAGCGCGGCACGATCATCGACCGGCTGATCGCCGTGAAGGGCACCACCGCCTCGGGCTCGGCCTTCCGCCCCGGCCGCGAGGCCTCGATGATGCGGCGCGTGGCCGAGCGGCACCGCGGGCTGCTGCCCCTCGACACCGTGGAGGGGATCTGGCGGGTCATCATCGCCACCTTCACCTACGTGCAGGCGCCGTTCTCGGTCCACGCCGACGTCTCGGCCGGCGACCCGGCGATGCGCGATTCCGCCCGCTTCCATTTCGGCTTCACGGTGCCCTACCGGCCGCACCCGACCTGCGCGGCGGTGATCGAGGCGGTGGCGGCCTCGCGCGGCGACCTCGGCATCTTCCGCTTCGAGAGCCGGGCGGCCAACGGTGCCGCGCACCCGCCCAAGGGCGAGGCGTGGTGGGAGGGCCTGATCGGCGAGGGCCGCCCGAAGGTGATCGCCCGCCTGCCCTTCATCGAGCGGCCCGCGCACCCGGCCGGCACGCCGGTCTTCGTGGTGGCCAAGCCGCTCGACGACCCGAGTGCGGCCCAGCGCGACTGGGTGCTCCACGCGGTGCGGGCCGGGGCATGGCCGGACGAGGCGGAGCGGGCGCTGCACGACCTCTACGGCGAGGTGGTGGGGCGGGCCAAGCCTCGGGGCGAGACCGAGCGCCTGCTGCTGGCCCTGCCGGGCGGCGTGGGCACGCGGCAACTGGGCGAGGCGCTCGACCGGGCCGGCGCCGGCGTCACGGCCCTCGACGAGACCGGCAGCCACGCGGCCCGCTTCCGGGTCTGAACGCAAGGTCATTGGATCCCAAAGGGTTGTGACCCTTTGGCAGGGTCCCGGGGCGCGCAGCCCCGGGTTGGTCCCGCCGACCCGGCGAAGCCGGGACGGCGGGACCAAATGCAGAGCTCCGCCCTGCACCCGCGAACGGCCTCAGGCCTTTCGAAACCGGGACTTTCCAGTGCTGACGGTCAGGCCCGTTGCGGGTCGTTCTCCAGGCGGATCGGCTGGCCGTGCGGCGTCGCCGCGGCGGCGCGCAGCCACGCATCGCGGCGGGCGTCCAGGGCCGCCGGGGCGGCGATGCCGCGTTCCGTCAGCAGCGCCTCCAGGGCGACGAGCCAGCGGCCGTAATCGGCGGCAGCCTCCGGATCGTCCCCGGGGCGGATCGCCCGCCCGAGCGCCTCGGCCCACTCGGCCCACGTGAACACCCCCGCGTCGCGCAAGCTCACCACCAGGGCGAAGACCTGCGCCTCCCACGGGGCCGCGAAGGGGCCGGGCTCCGGCGCGCTCACGCGGCGACCGCGTCGAGATAGGGCTCGAACATCTCGACCATCACCCGCTGGTTCGGGTCGGCGTCCGGCCCCCACAGCTCGGCGGCGGCAAAGGCCACGGTGTAGAGCCAGGCCGGGTTCTCGCCCGCGCCGGTCGCGTTGGTGTCGGGCAGCACGAAGGCGCCGTGAACCCGCTCGACCCGGCCGAGATGGCCCCGGACGTAGCGCGGCAGGCGGGTATGGCCCACCGGGTGAAGGTTGCGGGCGCGCACCGCGTCGCCCGCGGCGAAGCGGGCTGGTCCCTGCGACGGCCGATCGCTCGGGAAGCCGGCGCGGAAGCGCGGTTCGAGGATCCCGGCCGTCAGCACCCGCCCCACCGGCCGGGCCGGTGCGTCCGAGATTCCGCGCGCCATCTCCTCGGGGCTGGCGAGGCCGTGGGCGGCGATCTGCGTCTCCAGCGCTCGCAGCCAGATCGCGTAGTAGCTCGACGCGAGATACTCGGCCGGCGGCAGCGATTCGCGGGCCGAGCGCGAGCCGTCGAGGTTCCACGTCCCGGTGAAGCCCATGGCCATCGCCAGGGCGAAGACGCGCCGCTCCCACTCCGCGTGGAAGACCGGCTCGTCGGGCTCCGGCCGCACGGGGCCGAAGCCGTGCATGCCGCCGAGATCCTGGGCGCCGTTCATGCCGCCTGCTCCGGGCTTTTCGGCAGGCCCGTGCCGATCATCGCGTCGCGGGTGACGAGGCTGGCCAACCGCGCCTCGTCCCAGCCCTCGGTGCCGGCCGGTCGCTCGGGCAGGACCATGTAGCGGGTCTCGGCGGTCGAATCCCAGACGGTGATGCGGGTGCTCTCGGGCAGGTGCAGTCCGAACTCGGCCAGCACCCCGCGCGGGTCGATCACGGCGCGCGCCCGGTAGGGCGGCGCCTTGTACCAGACCGGTGGCAGGCCGAGCACCGGCCAGGGGTAGCAGGAGCACAGCGTGCAGACGACGAGGTTGTGCTCCCCGGGGGCGTTGGCCACCACCACCATGTGCTCGCCGCCGCGCCCGCCGATATCGAGCTCGGCGATCGCCGGGGTGGCGTCGGACAAGAGCCGCGCCCGGAAGGCCGGGTCGGTCCAGGCCCGGGCGACGACCCGGGCGCCGTTATGGGGACCGACCTTCGTCTCGTACATCTCGACGAGCGCGTCGAGGGCGGCCGGCTCCACGTAGCCCTTCTCGACCAGCAGCGATTCGAGCGCCCGCACCCGCGCCTCGACCGGCGTGAGGTCGCTGCCGTGCGGGTGGCCGTGCGGGTGGTCGTGGTCTCGGTGCTCGTGCGCCATGGCCGCCCCTGTCTCACCTCAGCCCTGGATACCCGGCGGCAGGCGCAGGTGCCAGTCCGTCGCCCCCTGGTAGGCCTGGCCGATGCGCAGCGCCGTGGCCTCGTCGTAGCCGCGGCAGACGATCTGCAGCGAGAGTGGCAGGCC
>NZ_LSIX01000882.1:0-1753 GCF_001556475.1 Methylobacterium sp. CCH5-D2
CCGTAGAGTTCTCGTCCCTCACCCCAACCCTCTCCCGCACGGGAGAGGGGGCGCGGTGCGGTTCCGGCCCGACGGCTGGGAACCGCGTGCGCGCTTACGCGAACGAGGCCTCGACGAGCGTCGGCTCCAGGCGCCCGCCCCGGAAGGTGGCGCCGGTGCGCACCGAGGTGACGATGGCCTCGGCGGGCGAGAACAGGGCGCCGTCGATCTTGTAGAAGTCGCCGTTCACCCGGGAGAAGATGTCGGCGAACGGCGCGCCGTGGTCGGCCGAGGTGGTGGACGGCAGCTGCTCGGCGAGCTGCCGGGCGTCGGCGTCGTCCGCGTCCACGAAGAGCTGGACCCGGCCGCCGTAGATGATGGCGTCGTTGGTGCGCCCCATCGCCTTGATGAAGTCCGGGTGCTGCGGCGAGAGCGGGGCGGTGCCGATGCCGTCCACGATGGCGTGCAGGTCGAAACCGACCGTGTGGGCCTTGTGGAGCGCCACCTCCAGCACGCGGGCCACCACCTGGGTGGCGCCGGCGAGCGACTGCGTCGGTGCGAAGATGAAGGTGAGGTTCTGAGGATCGACGCCCGTGGCCTCCGCCACCTTGGCGACGACGCTCGCCGGGGGACCGCCCGCGGCCTCCAGCACCAGGGCGGTGTGCGTGGCCGAATCCTTGTAGCCGAGCTCGGTGTAGAGCTCCTCGACGGTCGCGACCGCGCGGCCGGGCCCCGAGCCGAGGGCGAAGAAACCGGAATCGCCCGTCTCGTCCGCGAGGCTCCAGCCCGCGTACTGGCTGCCGAGGCAGGCGAGCACGGGGTCGGCGGCGTGCACCACCACCGAGTTCGGCCAGGCGGCGATCGGCCCGGTCGGGCTGATGCTCACGGTGCCGAGGCCCCCCAGGCAGATCTCGGCGATGCGCCGGCCCGCCTCGATCGAGCCCCGGGCGCTGGCGCCGGCATCGACCATGCGGGCGCCGCCGGGCTCCTGGCGGACGTCGAGCCGGAGCAGGCCCGCGTCGGCGACGAAGCGCTCGACCAGGGGGGCGCTCAGCGCGTTGAGGCTCGGGTACTGGGTGCTCATCCGGGGGCTTCCTCCTGCGCGAGCGCGGTCCGCAACGCCGTCGCCCGCGCCCGCAGCGTTTCTCTGGTCTCCGCCGCGTCCGCGCCCGTGGCGAGCACGGTGCAGAGCGGCGCGTCCCGCCGCACCGTGGTGCCGGCGCGGGGGCGGTCGCGCACGTGGTCCGGCCAGGCGTGGGCCGGCACGGGCGCGAGGTCCCGGTCCGCGTAACAGATCTCGGCGGCTGCCGCATCTGCCGGTTGCGAATCGGGCGGCGGCATGCCTCCGCGGCTCGCCGCGAGATGGGCGAGGATGAGCGGGGTCGCGCGCCGGTCGAGCACGTCGAGGGTGGCGCCGGGGCGCGGGTTGATCTCGGTGAGCCACCAGCCCTCCGCGGCGACGAGGCAGTCGGCGCTGGCCAGCCCGCGCAGGCCCGTGCGGGCGACGAGCCGGGCGACGGCGCCCGCGATCTCCGCGGCGATGTCCGGGGGGACGGACGAGGGCTCGGCCGCGCCGCGGGCGAGCGCGCCGCCGTAGCGGAACGGGCGGAGCGGGGAGGGGGCGCACCACTGCTCGGTCAGCGCCAGCACGCGGATCCCGCGCCCGTCGCCGAGGACGTTCAGGGCGTGCGGCCGGCCCGGCACCCGGGCCTGGAAATAGGCGCCCGGCGGGGCCCGGCCCCGCCCCGCCCGGCGGATATGGCTGCCGCCCGAG
>NZ_LSIX01000883.1:0-374 GCF_001556475.1 Methylobacterium sp. CCH5-D2
CGGCCCTGGCGCTTGAGGTGGGCGACCACGCTCTCGACCTCGGCGTCCGAGCAGAACGGCCCGTGCACGCGCGTGGTGCGCCCGCCGCCGGCCATGAACAGCATGTCGCCCTGGCCCAGAAGCTGCTCGGCGCCCATCTCGCCGAGAATGGTGCGCGAGTCGATCTTGCTCGTGACCTGGAAGGAGATCCGGGTCGGGAAGTTCGCCTTGATGGTGCCGGTGATCACGTCCACCGACGGGCGCTGCGTCGCCATGATCAGGTGGATGCCCGCCGCCCGCGCCATCTGCGCCAGCCGCTGGATCGCCCCCTCGATGTCCTTGCCGGCCACCATCATCAGGTCGGCCATCTCGTCCACCACGATCACGATGTAGGG
>NZ_LSIX01000884.1:0-4419 GCF_001556475.1 Methylobacterium sp. CCH5-D2
TCGCCCGCTGGGACGAGTCCGTCCGCGGGACGAGCGTGCTGCCGGCCGTTCTGGCCGGGGCCTGGGACGGGCTCGTCCGGCACGCGGCTCAGGCGCGCGAGACGGTCTCCGGCTGGACCGACGGCGCGCCCAGCGAGGCCGTCCCGCTCAATCCCCGCGCCTCGCTGATCGTGGCGGAGGGCGGCGCCCGCTTCGACGAGACCACCGTGCTGGTCACCGCCCCGAACCCCTCGATGCTCAAGGCCTCGGTCTCCTGCCTGGTCGATCCCGTGGTCTGGACGCGCCTCGTCGGCCAGGCGGCCTTCCTGGACGCCTCCGACGGCAACCTCAGCATCGTCGAGCCCAGGAGCGTCGGGCTGATCGAGACGCAGCCGCGCAGCCTCGCCAACCTCCGGCTGGTCTCGGCCGCGTGGCTCTCGCTCAATCCCGGGATCTACGTCGGCATGACGCTGCTGATGGCCCTCTGCCTCGGCCTCGCCACGACGGCCCTGGTGCGCCAGCTCGGCCGGAGGAACACGTGAGCCTCGCCACGCGCGCGCGCGCCGCCCTCCTCGCGGCTCTCCTCCTCGCGGCGCTCCCGGCGGGCGCCCCCGCGCGGGCTCAGGACGCCCAGCAGGGCGAGGCCGTCACCGTGCCGCCCGCCACCGCCGTGCCGGGCGCCCCCCAGCCCGCGGCCCCGAGCCGCCCTGCGTCGGGTCCGGCGCTGGCCGGCAGCCTCGGCGACGATCCCGGCTGGCGCGCCTACCGGGCCCGATTCGTGACCGAGCGCGGCCGCATCGTCGACACCGCCAACGGGCTGATCAGCCACAGCGAGGGCCAGGGCTACGGCCTGCTGCTCGCCGTGGCGGCGGGCGACCGCGCCGCCTTCGAGCGGATCTGGGGCTGGACCCGCGCCAACCTGATGGTGCGCACCGACGAGCTGATCGCCTGGCGCTGGACCCCCGACCAGCGCCCCGCTGTCTCCGACATGAACAACGCCACCGACGGCGACATCCTCGTCGCCTGGGCGCTCACCGAGGCGGCGGAGGCCTGGGGCGAGCCGTCCTACCGCACGGCCGCGCGCCGCATCGCCGTCGAGTTCGGCCGCAAGACCATCCTGTTCAAGGACCCGCACGGGCCGCTGCTTCTGCCGGCCGTCTCCGGCTTCTCCGCGCGCGAGCGCGCGGACGGGCCCCTCGTCAACCTGTCCTACTGGGTCTTCCCCGCCCTGCAGCGGCTCGCGATCGTGGCGCCGGAATACGACTGGGCGGCGCTGATCCGCAGCGGCGTCGCGGTGCTGCGCGGGTCGCGCTTCGGTCCCGCGAGCCTGCCGACCGAGTGGATCTCGGCCAAGGAGGAGAGCCTGCGCCCGGCCGACGGCTTCCCACCGCTGTTCTCGTACAACGCGGTGCGCGTGCCGCTCTACCTCGCCTGGGCCGGCGTCGGGCGCCCGGAGGACTACGCGCCGTTCCAGGCGCTCTGGGGCGGCATCGACCGCGAGCGCCTGCCGATCGTCGACACCCGGGACGGCCGGCCCGTGGAGTGGCTGAGCGAACCGGGCTACACGGCGCTGCCGGCCCTCGTCGCCTGCGCGCGCGACGGCACGCCCATCCCCGAATCCCTGCGCACGGTGCAGGACAACCAGAACTACTATCCGACGACCCTCCACCTGCTCGCGCTGACCGCGGCCCGGATGCGCTACCCGTCATGCCTCAGATCGTGACCCCGCGGGCCGGCCTCGCCCTCGCGCTCCTGCTCGCCGGGGCGGCGCCCGCCGCCGCCCAGGGAGGCTCCTCCGGCAGCAGCTCCGGCAATCCCGCCGACAATCCGGCCGGCGGGGCGGCGGCCCCGCGGGTGGTCTACGGCGACGGCGCCCGCGCGCCCGCGATCCTGGTCGATCCCGAGACCTCGACGACCCCCGGCATGGTCGACGAGAGCGCGCTGCGCTACTACGCCTCGCAGAAGCAGACCGCCCGCATGAAGGCGGAGATCGCCCGGCTGCGGCGGCTCTACCCGGGCTGGAGCGAGCCCGCCGACCTCGACAGCCTCCAGCCGAGCCCGCCCGAGGAGGCCCCGCTCTGGGACCTCTTCACCGCGGGCCGCTTCCAGGATCTGCGCGCCGCGATCGACGCGCGCCGCTCGGTCGATCCGGCCTGGCAGCCCTCGGAGGAACTGGCGCGCAAGCTGCGCCGGGCCGAGTTCCGCAGCAGCGTCCGGGCGGCGGGGAAGAACCCGGAGGCGGTCGTGGCCCTCTACCGCGCCGACCCGAGCGCCCTCGACCCCGCCGACGTCGAGAGCATCTGGACGATCGCGGACGCGCTGGCCGCGACCGGCGCCGCCGAGGACGCGTTCAACCTCTACAAGTCCGTGCTCGACGGCAGCGGCGACGCCGGCGCGCGCCTCGCCACGATCCAGAAGGCCATGGCCCACATCAAGATGGACCAGGCCGAACGCCTGATCGCCATGGGTCGCCAGGACCCGGGTCGCCAGGACCCGGGGCGTCAGGATCCGGGGCGTCAGGGCGCCGAGGGCGGTTCCGAGTTCGACGCGATCCGCCTCGACATCACCCGGGCGCGCATCGCGGCCTTCCTGCACGACGAGCCGGCCCAGACCCCTTCGGTGGCCGACCTCACCGCCTTCCAAGCCTATGCCCGCAAGAGCGGCGACCCGAGCCAGACGGGGCTGCTCGGCTGGTACGCCTACAAGCGCCGCCAGTTCCGCGAGGCGCTCGAATGGTTCAAGCAGGCCATCGCCCGCGGGGGCGACGCGATGGTGGCGCACGGCCTCGCCCACACCCTGCGGGAACTCAACATGATGCGCGAGGCCGAGGAGGTCGCCTACGCGTGGCGCGACCGCTTCGTCGGCAACGAGCTGCTGTTCATCGACATCCTCGAGCGCAAGCTGACGCTCGCCAACCCGCCCTTCATCGAGCCCGCCCGGATCGAGCGCTACGCGAAGGTGGTGAACGCGACCGCCTCCGGCGAGGGCGCGCAGGGGCTGGCGTGGTACGCCTACAATTCCTGCCAGTTCGACGCGGCGCTGGAGTGGTTTCAGCGCGCCGTCGCGTGGCTGCCGGGCGAGAGCACGGTGTTCGGCTACGCGCTCACCCTGCAGCGGCTGAAGCGGCAGCGGCCCTATCTGGAGGTGGTCAACCGCTACGACGGGCTGTTCCCGAAGGTGGTCGAGATGCTGTTCCGCGAGGATACGGGCGGACCGCCCCTGCCCTGCGCGAACCAGCCGCCGCCGGCCCCGGCCGGTCGGGGCGCCGCGCGGCCGGAGCCGCCGAGGCCCGACCCGCAGGCCTCCTACGGCCGCGTGCCGCGGCCCGACGCGGGCGGACGGGGCGAGGCGGTGCCGCCGGCCGTGCAGCGCAACGAGTTCCCGCTCGCCGTGCCCCTCGACAACCCGCTGCGCTATCCGCCGGCCTCGGTGCAGCGCGCGCTCGCCGAGGCGCCCGCGCCCGGAACCTACGCCCGTGAGCCGGCCACGCAGAGCCCGCCCCTGGTGGCGCGCCGCGTGCCGGGCGCGGGCACGATGCCCTACGAGCGCTACGGCTACACCCTGCTGCGCGGCTACAACGGCCTCGACAAGCCGGAGACCCTGGGCCCGCCGCCGCAGGGCACCCTCTGGCAGGACCAGCAGGCCGAGCGCGGCCGCAACGCCGCCGAGGGCGACCGCTTCTCGGTGCCGGGCCGCGCCGCCTCCGAGCGCTCGGCCGCGAACGACAAGGGCTATCCGTGAGACCAGGCCTCCGCGCGCTCGCCCTCGCGGCCGCCCTCGCCCTCGCGGCCGCCGCGGCCTGGCCCGCCGCGGCCCAGCCCGCGCCGGTCCTGCGCCTGCCCGGCGCCGGCCCGGTCGAGGCGGTGATCGAGACGCGCCTGCGCGACGGCTTCGACCAGCGCATCCGGTACGAAGGCGGCGATGGGCGCAACCACGCCGAGATCGCGCTGCGCAACGAGACCGGCGACCTCCTGCTGGCCTTCCCGCCCCGGCTCGCCAAGCCGAGCGAGTTCGGCATCGCGGGCGAGATCGCGGTGCGCTTCCCCGGCCAGGTCCTGCGCGTGCAGGCCGCGCCGCGCCGGAACGTCTACGGCCCGGTCGGCATCGCGCTCGGGGCCGACTGCCTCTACGCGTGGCAATGGTTCGAGCGGCCGGCCGTCGGCGCCCGCGCGGCGGGCAACGGGCTGTTCGGCCCGCTCTCCGCCGCGACCGCGGGGCGGCGCGCGCTCTCGCTGCGGATCCGCCTCTGCCGCACGGCCGAGGCCAGCCTGGCCGACCTCGTCGCCGCCGTCGAGCACATGACCATCGCGCTGCCGGGCGCCACGGGCCTCGCCGGCCCGGCCCCGCTCGCCGCCCGGCCGCCGGCGGCCCGCACCCACCGGCGCAAGCCCCGCCCCGCGCAGGCGGCGCGGCCCGCACCGGCCCGGCCGGCGCCCGAGG
>NZ_LSIX01000885.1:0-374 GCF_001556475.1 Methylobacterium sp. CCH5-D2
CCCGCGAGGTTGACACCGAGTTTCATCGCGCCCTCAAGACAGCGCGCAGCCGTGGACTACTCTCGGTAGGCGTGTGGTTCGGCTGCGAAGAAGCAGGGCCGACCCTGAGTCCGAAGCGTTAACGTGAACCTAACCGGCTCGTCGCCAAGCAACCTCAAGCTCAAATTTCGGTTTCGTGTGTGCGTACGATCCTCCCAGACGGTGATGCATCGCGTCCGTTCCCGGCCTCGAGCCGGGCTGTAGCCTCGGCGACCTCGGGGAGACGGCCGGCCCCGCCCCGAAGACAGGCGGCGCGCCCGGCATCCGGACGCGCCCCCGTCGTCAGCGTCCGTAGATGTCCTCGACGCGGATGATGTCGTCCTCGCCGGTATAGG
>NZ_LSIX01000886.1:0-47383 GCF_001556475.1 Methylobacterium sp. CCH5-D2
CCTTCGATCAGGCGCGCTGGCTACCCGCCTATGCCGAGGCCGTCGCCGCAGGGTCGGCCTTCCCGCCGATCCTCGGCGCCACCGACCAGCCGCGGATCGAGTGGCTGGAGCCTGGCTTCCCCGTCCCGCGGCGTTCCACCGACCAGGCCGCGCCGACCCTGGAGGCGGCCCATGGGTGACGACACGCTGTTTGCGCAGGTCCTCGACCCGAGGAACCGGCCGGATCCCTACCCGCTGTACGGAAGGTTACGCGAGACGCCGGTCTCCCGCCAAGCCGACGGCAGCTTCGTCGTCAGTACCCATGCCGCAGTGAGGAGCCTCATCTTCGATCCCCGGCTCAGCTCCGAAGACCTGCCGCCCTCCCGGCGGCCCCCCACGGGCAACCCCCTGAGGGACTGGATCCTCAACCCGATCAGGAACCGAGTGGTCAACGCCCACCGTCCGCTGATCTTTCGCGACCCGCCCGACCACGACACCCTGCGCGACTTCGTGATGAAGGAGTTCACCATCGCCCGGGTGCGGGAGTCCCACGCCAAGGTCGCCCGGCTCGTCGATACCCTGATCGACGCGTGCCGGGGCCGCGACACGGTCTGCCTCGTGGACGACCTGTCCTATCCCCTTCCCGTCGCTGTTATCTGCGAGCTTCTCGGCGTGCCCGAGGCCGACGAGGCGCAGTTCCATGCCTGGGCGATCCGCCTCGCGACGGCCCTGGAGCCCGACGCGCGCCACGACGAGGCGGGGCGGCGGGAGATCACCGCGACCTTCGATGCGATCTCGGACTACATGCGCCGGCTGATCCGCGAGAAGCGTCGGCGGCCGGCTGACGACATGCTCAGCGGCCTCGCCGCCCGTGGCGGCCAAGGTCGTCCGGCGATGGGGGACATCGACCTCATCTCGACAGCGATCCTGCTTCTCGTTGCGGGCCACGAGACGACGGTGAACCTCATCACCAACGGAATGCTCACCCTGCTCAGGCACCCGGACGAGCTTGAAAGGCTCAAGGTTGACCCCGCGCGAGCACCCCGCGTGATCGAGGAGATGCTGCGCTACGAGCCCCCCGTCCACTTTCGCACCCGCAAGGCGCTGGGTGCCATCGACGTGGCGGGGGTGACGATCCCGGCGGGATCGCCAGTAATCCTGCTCTTCGCGTCCGCGAGCCGTGACCCGGCACGCTTCGCGGACGCGGACCGGTTCGATCCGGATCGCCGGGACAACCAGCATTTCGGGTTCGGCGGCGGGCTTCACTACTGCGCCGGGGCACCCCTGGCGCGCATCGAGGCTGAGATCGCTCTCGTGACGCTCTGCCGGCGCCTCGTCGCCCCCCGGCTCCTAGATGACCCGCCGCCTTACCGGCCGGGCGCTTCCCTCCGCGGCCCGAAGAACCTCGGGATCACCATCGCGGGGATTACCTGACCTTTCCAGCGAAAGGTCGCCCTTGATAGGAAAATGAAATGTCTCGCAATTTCCGTATTCCCGTCGCCGCTCTCGCCCTGATGGGCGCTCTGACGGCCTTGCCCGCGACTTCCGAGACGCTCAAGGAATTGAGCGTCGCCGGTTCGGACGTCGAACTCAGCCCGTTCGAGACCCGACAGCTTCCCGTCGCCACCGCCAAGGACAAGAAGACCGGGCGGACGTTCAACGTCGTCAAGTTACCGAACGGCAAGATGATGGCCATGCAGTCGATCGAGAAACTGGGAGACCGGCTCTCCTATGCGGACGATTCGGAAATGATGTATGGCAACCATACCGGCTCAACCCGCTGACATCCGTCCCGGGGAGCTAAGATCCGCCGTGTGGCGACAGATATCGCCGCACGGCGCCGCCCTGCCTCCGGCCCGCCGGACGCTCGTTCGTAGCCGTCGCTCAGGAAGACTTGCCAACCCGACGTTCAGGCGTGCTTGTTCCGGGCGCCTGAGGTGCGCCGATGCCCGCCAGGGGGAGCAGCGTTCCTTACCCGTATGACCGCGAGGCCGAAAATGGACCTCCCCAGCCTAAAAGCCGCCGGTTGGAGGAAGGCCAGCGTTGCATGGGGAAGGGTCGGCGCGCTGCCTCCTCAATGGGCCGTCCAGCCACCGTCGACGTTGATCGAGGCGCCCGTGATCGAGGCCGCTGCCGGGCTGCATAAGAAGGCGACGGTACCGGCGATCTCCTCGACGGTGACGAAGCGTTTGTTCGGTTGCTCGGCGAGGAACACCTGACGCACGACCTCCTCCTCCGAGATGCCGTGCGCGGCCGCCTGCGCGTGCACCTGATCCGCGACGAGCGGGGTCCAGACGTAGCCGGGACAGACCGCGTTGCAGGTTATGCCGACCTCGGCAGTCTCCAGGGCCGTGACCTTGGTCAGCCCCACGACGCCATGCTTGGCCGCCACGTAGGCGCTCTTGAACGGCGATCCGATCAGCCCGTGCGCCGAGGCCACGTTGACGATCCGGCCCCAGCCGCGCCGACGCATGTCGGGCAGCACCGAGCGCGTCGCGTAAAACACCGCCGAAAGATTGATGGCCAAGATAGCGTCCCACTTTTCGGGCGGGAACTCCTCGATGGGGCTGACATGCTGGATGCCGGCATTGTTCACGAGGATCTCGACGGGCCCGAGTGCGCGCGCCGAACGGTCGACGAGGTCCATGACGGCGCCGGGCTGCGAGAGGTCGGCATCGTCGTAGCGCACGGACGTCTGGTGCCGCTCGCTCAGATCGTGACAGAGGCGCGTGATCTCGGCCTCGTCGCCGAGGCCATTGATTACGATCAAGGCGCCCTGCTCGGCCAAGGTGTTGGCTATGGCAAGCCCGATGCCGCTCGTGGAACCGGTGACGATGGCCACGCGCCCGTCGAGCGGACGCGTCGTTCCGGTCCGGTCGAGCCCGGCCGACTGAAGTATCCGTAACATTGCTGTTGCCCTGATGGACTATGGCGGGTTCCGATGGAGATTGATCGCTCAAGTCTCGTGCGCGCCAATGCCGAGGCGTAATTGGGTCGATGCGTTTTCATTATTCGCAATCGCCGGTGTCGAGGGCGAGTTGAAAAGCAACGGGGGGTAGGAGGCGGCGATGGAGATCCACGAGATCCGTTACTTTCTCGCGGTCAGCGAGTTAGGCAACTTCACCAAGGCGGCCGAGCGCTGCAGCGTGACGCAACCCGCGCTGACCCGGGCGATCCAGAAGCTGGAGGACGAACTCGGTGGGTTGCTGTTCTCGCGCGAGCGCGGTCACGTGCACCTGACCGATCTTGGACGTCTGCTTGAGCCGGAGTTCAGCGAGATGAACGCGGGACGCGAGCGCGCCAAGCGGGCCGCCTCTCGCTTCCTGCGCCTGGAAGGGGCGCAGCTCACGCTCGGCGTGATGTGCACCATCGGGCCGATGCGCTTCGTCGGCTTCCTGAACCACTTTCGGGTGGCTCATCCGGGCATCGAGTTGACCTTGATCGAGGGCGTACCGGCCCGCCTGTCGGAGATGCTGCTCGCGGGCGAGCTCGACGTGGCGATCATGGCGCAACCGGACGGGTTCTGCGACAATCTGCGAGCGAGCCCGATCTACGAGGAGCGCTTCACGGTCGCCTGCGGGTTGCTCCACGAATTCGCCCGCCGTAACGCGATCTCGATGAGCGACATGGAAGGTCAGATCTATCTGCAGCGGATCAACTGCGAGTACCGCGACCGGCTCGCCGAACTCCTGCGCGAGCAAGGCACCGGAATTCTTCGGTCCCATCGCAGTGAGCGTGAGGACTGGATCCAGAGCATGGTGGCGGCCGGGATGGGAGTCTGCTTCTTGCCCGAGTTCTCCGTCACCCTGCCGGGCATCGCCTTGCTGCCGGTGATGGACCCGGTCGTGTCCCGGCAGGTCTGTCTCGTCACGGTTGCGGGCCGGCGCTGGTCATCGCCACTCGCGGCGCTCGTGGCGGCGCTCGGCCGATATCGCTGGCCTCCCAGCCGGTTCGATCTGGGCGAGGAGGTTACTCCTGAGCCGCTGGTATCCGCGTGAGGCGGGCGCCGAGCCGATAACCGCAAGGCATCGTCCCTACGCCGTAACGGCATTTCTGCCGCGGCCGCTACCCTCGGATGATCCAGGCGCATCCCGACCGGGATGGTTCCGACGTCCATCCAGGAGGGCAGCGATGGCCACGATCCCGAAGATCCGCAATGCGGTCAGATGCAACCTGCGAAGCTCACTCATCACGATTGCGGCCATCGCGCTCGGCGCCAGCACGGCACAGGCTGGTTCCTGCCCGGCGGACAAGGTGGCCGCGAGCGGCAATGGGCAGGCCGAGAGCAAGGCCTTGGCCAAGGGCGTGACCGACACCGTGATCGCCTCGACCGACCTCGTGAAGGAGCCGGTTGGCATAAAGGACCGGCAGTTCCGGTTGCGGCGGCTGGTGATCGAGCCAGGCGGCATCGTCCCCTGGCACAGCCACGGCGACCGCCCGGCCATCATATACGTCGTCGCAGGCGAGGTGGTCGAATACGCGAGCACGTGCGCGGTGCCGATCACCCACAAGGCCGGCGAGGCGACGACGGAGACGCACGCCACCGCGCATTGGTGGAAGAACACCGGCAGCACGACCGCCGTCCTTCTGTCGGCCGACCTCTTCCACGTGAAGGGCGATCCTCACGAGATGTGAGGCCGCGAGAAGGCAAGGAGGCGGGCCATGACCCATCCCGGTACGGTCGGCCTGAACGGGCCTACGCTGCGCGAGGGCAGCTACGCGGGTGACCTCGTCCGCAACCTGGTCATCGGCCTGATGGCATTCCTGACCGTGGTGGACCTGTTCGCAACCCAGGCCATCCTGCCGTCCCTCGCCCAGGCCTACGGGGTGAGCGCCGCCACGATCAGCTTCGCCGTCAACGCGACCACGCTCGGCATGGCCCTCGGCGGTCTCGGAGTAGCCCTGCTCGGTCGGCGTATCGACAGACGCCGCGGCGTGGTCGTCAGCCTGTTGCTTCT
This sequence comes from Methylobacterium sp. CCH5-D2, assembly GCF_001556475.1. Classification (NCBI taxonomy): domain Bacteria; kingdom Pseudomonadati; phylum Pseudomonadota; class Alphaproteobacteria; order Hyphomicrobiales; family Methylobacteriaceae; genus Methylobacterium; species Methylobacterium sp. CCH5-D2. The sequence goes on from NZ_LSIX01000886.1 coordinate 4,938, forward strand.
CGCCATCCCGACAGCGCTGCTCGGTACCCTGCCGGACCTCATGACCTTTGCCGCGCTCCGGGTGCTGCAGGGCATCTGCATGGCGGCGGCCTTCACGCTGACCCTCGCCTACCTGGGCGAGGCTTGCTCCGCGTCGGCCGCGGCCGGTGCCTTCGCGGCATACGTGACCGGGAACGTTGCCAGCAACCTTGTCGGCCGGCTCGTCGCCGCCGCCCTCGTCGACCACCTCGGGCTGGTCTCGAACTTCATCGCCTTCGCGCTGCTGAACCTCGCCGGCGCCGGCCTCGCCGTGCTCGTGCTGAGAGCCCCCCCGCCCAAACCGAGCGCAGACATGGGCCGGCACGGGCAAACCTCGCCGTTCGCCGTCTGGGCTGAACACTTCGCCAACCCGACGCTACTGGCCGCCTTCGGCATCGGCTTCTGCATCCTGTTCGCCTTCCTGGGAACGTTCACCTTCGTGAATTTCGTCCTGATCGGCTCGCCCTTCCTGGTCGGACCGATGATGCTGGGCTTCGTCTACTTCGTCTTTCTGCCCTCGTTGGTGATCACGCCGCTGGCCGGACGCGTGAGCGCTCGGCTCGGGCTCCGACGCGGCTTGGCCGTGGGCCTGCTGATTGCCGGGCTCGGCCTGCCGCTGCTGACGTCCATGGCCCTCCCGCTCGTCCTGGCCGGTCTCGTCCTCGTCGGGGTCGGCACCTTCCTGGCGCAAGCCATCGCCACGAGCGTCGTCGGCCGGTCCGCAACGGGAGAGCGGACGTCGGCGAGCGGGTTGTACCTCTTCTTCTACTATCTCGGCGGCCTCGCTGGCACGGCCGTCCTTGGACAGGTGTTCGAGCGCTGGGGCTGGGGCGCCTGCGTCCTCGGCGTGGCGGCCTCGCTCGCCCTGGCGGCGGCCCTGACATTGGGCCTGCGCGAGCCGAGTTCGGCCCGAGGTGTGACATAAATCCGAAGCCCGGCGGATCGAGCCCGGACCGCGATGGAGGATGCCATGCTCGATACGGTCCCACCTCAACCTCCCACGAACTCGTCTTCCGCGCCAACGGCACCCGAACCCGAGTCGCTCGCCCATGGCCTGCGCAGGCGATTCGGGCAGATCGTGCTGGTGTTACAGGGAGGCGGGGCTCTCGGCGCCTACCAGGTCGGCGTCTACCAGGCCCTGCACGAGGCCGGGATCGAGCCCGATTGGGTCATCGGCACCTCCATCGGTGCCATCAACGCCAGCCTGATCGCGGGAAATCCCCTGGAGCGCCGCCTCGAACGTCTCGATGCGTTCTGGAGCCGGGTCGAGCATGGTCCGCTGCATCGGACTTTGTCGGCGCTGCCGGTGTTCGGCACCTACGCCGCCAACTGGCTGACGATCACGCAAGGGATCGAACCGTTCTTCACTCCCAACCCGTTTGCCTTTGCCGGGCCGCATGTGCCGCTTGGTGCCGAGCAGGCGGGCTACTACTCGACCCGCCCGCTTGAGGCGACGCTGCGGGATCTCGTCGACCAACCGACGCTGAACCACGGCGGCTGCCGCCTCACGGTGGGGGCGGCGAACGTGGGCACCGGGCAGATGCGTTACTTCGACAGCCGGGACATGCGTCTTGACCTACGCCATGTCATGGCCTCCGGAGCGCTGCCTCCAGCCTTCCCGGCGGTCCGCATCGACGGCCAGCTTTACTGGGACGGAGGTATCCTCTCGAACACGCCTGTCGAGGCGGTGTTCGACGACAACCCGCGCCGGAACTCCCTGGTGTTCGCGATCCATATCTGGAATCCGGAGGGAGCGGAGCCAACCAGTATCTGGGAGGTGATGGGCCGCCAAAAGGACCTGCAATACGCGAGCCGCGCCCATACCCACATCACTCGGCAGAAGCAGTTGCACCGGCTCCGCCACGTCGTCGCGGAGCTCGCCAGGCGCCTGCCGGAGGAGGAGCGACAAACGCCGGAGGTGCGGGAGCTTGAGAGCTTCGGATGCCTGACGCGCATGCATGTGGTGCGGCTCCTCGCACAGCCGGTGGAGGGCCAGGACCATACGGGCGACGTCGACTTCAGCCGCGACGGCATCGCGGCGCGGCGGCAGGCTGGTTACGAGAACACCCGTAAGGCACTCGCCGACGCGCCCTGGGAGCGGGCGGTCGACGAGGTGGAAGGGCTTGTCCTCCACGAGAACGCGTCCGATCCGTCCGTCGGGTCGCTCTGAGATCCCGGAGCGGTTTCCTATCGGAAGTGCATACGATTTGGCCCGCTCCAGCAGGTTTGCGCGGGATCAGCCGCGTCGGGTTGGACCGCACGTCCTCGAAGTTCGAAGCCGGAGGGCATCGTCTTGATGCGCAATCGGCATTTCACGGCGCTGGTACATTCCTCGAAAGTCTAAATCCAATAATAACTTTGGAGTTATGTCATGATGAAAACACTGACGCTCGCCGGCGCGCTCATTGTCACAACATCTGGATATGCTTTGGCCCAGCAAACCTTTTCAGCGTGGGGGCATGACTTTACCGTCTCGCAGTTCGCGCCCCAGCAGATGATGGTCGGCGTCGCGACCGACAGCAAGACGGGGCGAAAGTTCAACGTCGTGAAGCTGAAGAACGGGAAGATGATGGCCATCTCGCCGATCACCGGCATGCAGGGCATGCCCGAGATGGCCCAGGACGACATGGTCCAATAGGCCGGATTTAGGGCTCACTCATCCCTGATGGTTCGGGTGCCTCATGAAAACGCCTTCGAACGTTCTCGGGGCGCCCGTTCCGTTGTTCTGATCCAGATCGGGTGCGTGGCCAGGATCAGGCTCTGAAGCGCTAGGCATCCACCTGTGCTCGACGACATGGTCACCCTGGTCGGTGCGCGGTTCACGGGGCACGCACTGTGGACGCACTTCCGCCTGGCCTCGTTCAACCTAACGCACGGCTTTAGGAGCGCCCATGGGCGCGGGGGCATGGTGGACTACTGCTTAATAAGGACGGATCACTTAGGCGCGTCCGCGTCCTGCAAGATCATATTGCTCTTCGTTGGCGTCAAACACCGGTCACGTGAGCATTGTAGTCCATAGCACTTCTGCCAGGATCGTGATGCCATGCAAATCCATGACCTCGATCAGGCGGCCGCGTTAACGGTCTGGCCTCGTACGACTCCCGCTAGGATTGCGCGGAGCAAGGACTATGTGACCCTTCGCGAGGCGCTCGATGCGGCCGGCAAGGCCATGGCGGCGGAGGACGTCCGGACCTGGATCATCACAGAGGCCGGCGACATCCTGTCCCCGAGCTGGATCGAGGCTCGTGTGGGGACGCCCCTCGCCGGCCGCCGTCCCCACACATGACAAGCGCCAATCTGGATGCATACACGGGCGAACGGTTCGTAACTGCCCTCGTCCCATGCCGAGCAGTAAGCCACCTCAGGCATCCGCCGCCCGCATTGACGCACGTCCTCGCCGGCACCGTCTTTGGCTGGGCACTGCATCAACGCCAGAATGGCCGCACGTCGATCAATGCCTCATGCGCCTTCGCTGCCGAAGCCACGAGCTTCGTTGCCCTTGCCTCGATATCCGCGGCCGTCATCCCCGCCGCGAACAACGCCGAGCCCGAACCGGCCTCGGTCAACTCGTTAAGCAACTCGTGACCGGTGGTGATATCGTTAAGATCGCCCAGGCTGTCTTGCAGGTCTTCGAGTGCCGCAACGAACGCCATGTGGCGCTTGCTGGCTTTCTTATCAATGTAAAGGCCCGCGAAGAACTCGGCGCCATAACGCAGCTTCTTCGCCGCGATGCGGACGTTATGGCGTTCCTCGGCGTTAAGGCTCTCAAGGTCTCGACCACGCTTCTTGACCTGACGCCTGCGTTTCTCCAGCACGCCGGCCGCGAACGCAATCGCCGGCTGATCACGGCGTCGGGCATCCCTGTCGTCGCCGGACGTGAGCCATGATCCGGCGTTGATCCAGGCCACCAGTTCGAGGATGAACCTGCGCCATTCCTCCGAGGCCAGGGTCTTCCGGACGGCCTCATAGGCCTCGGTGCGCTGGGCTTCGAGGTGCTTCTCCAGGTTGAGCAGCCCACCCTCGTCCGGATGGCGCGCACGCTCGGCGGGTAAGGTCCTGGTTAGGAAGACATCGAGGTTGCGTGCCCGGCCCAGCGGCGCCGAGAGCCGCTTGAGGGCGGCCCGCATGGCCTCGCTCCGGCCGTCCGCGATCATGTCGCCGAAGAGCGAGAACGCCGACCGCAGGCGGCGGATCGCGACACGCGTCTGGTGAAGGGCGCCGACATCGCGACGTTCGAGGATGACATCCTCGTTGAGACGCATGTGCCGCAAGCAGGCGTGGGCGATGCTTCGGAAGGCGTCGGCCGCCGTCATCTCTTCCAAAAGCAGGACCGGCTCCGCCTTGCGCATGCCGTTCGGTTCACCGTCGATCAGGGCGAACCCGCGCTCCGGCTTGGTCCGGACCCCGAGCCTCACAGAGACCTGGGAACACATCTCGTGGGCGAGGTCGAAGAGGTCGGCCGGCGAACCCTCCTTCAGTTCGAGTTCGATCTCGCTGATGGTCACGGCGTCGGAAGCGCGCTTCCCGGCGGTCTGAGTGATGCGGCCTTGATCCAACGCGACCTCGATGCGCGAGGCACCCTGTTCGACATGATAGGCGAGGCGCTCGACGGCAACCGTGAACATAGGCGCGAGCTTCGTGTTCTTTCCCAGCAACTTGGCCAGGGGCGTACCTTCCAGGGCGTCGCGGTCGGGTTCCGGTCCCTCGACCGGCCGCTCCCACTCCGACCGTTCGAGCAATCCGTCGCCGGCGCCCTTCGCGGTCTGCACGTATCCATCCTTCGTGCCCCGCACCCGCAGGACGTATCCGGCCTCGCGCAGCCGCCCGTCGTGCGTATCGAAGTAGACGGAGTTCAGCTGATCCCGCTCCTCGCCGACGGCGCCCCGAAGACGCGGGTGCTCCCGCAGAATGGTCAGGTCGGACGCGTCGCAGACCAACTTAAGTTCGATTTCTTTCGGTGCTGTCATCGAATCGTTGTATCGCTCTGAACGCGACCCTTAAAGAGGGAGCGCCATCGAAAGGCGAAAATCCCCTTGGGAATGAGGTGCTCGGGAGCTGGCGACGGATCTTGCATTTCGATGGTGATGTCGACCCAGCATCGACTGCGTGGTGGAGGCACTCGATTGCCCGGGGTCCCTGAGGCTGACCGACACGGGTCCAGAATGGCGCCTTATCGGTCTAAATTTCCTGCGGGTCTGAAACTGCTTCCAAAAATTGACCCTACCCTAGAGCAGGGCTAAGCCATTGCGGGCTTAAGAATTTCGGATAGCTAGGCAGGGTCACGATCGACGTCGATCGTGACCCTGCCTCGACTTTTCATGTTCCCGAAGTTTCAAGTTCTTAGAGCGAGTTCTACTGGGGTCAAACTTCTATGCTTATCGACACGACGACGCGTCGTAGAGATTCGCGCTCCTGCGCCGGTGAAAACAGATATGCGCGCGCTGCACCTCCATTGCTCAAAGCTCGGAGAAATTGTGGATCCTCTTCGGCTCGCAGAAGCATGCCGGCGAGGGCGGCGTCGTCACCGATCGGGAAGTAGCCCGGATATGCGGGACCAAGCAGACCGATGGTACCGGGAATGCCGGAGGCGATGACCGGCAGTCCGGCTGCGATAGCCTCCGATACCACGTTGGCGCCGCCCTCCTGACGCGAACTCAGAACCATGACCCGGCCACGGGTCAGCCAGCGCCGCACCAAGGATTGGGGACGATCCCCGAGCCATAGGTATCGCGAATTGTCAGCCATCTCGGCCCGTGCCCGGGTCGCCCAGACTTCCTCATGGGCACCACCGAGATGGACGATGCGGATGTGGGACCGCACCGGAAGCCTCCGGGCCGCACGGGCGGCGCAGAACGGGTCTTTCTCGGTGCGTAGATGCCCGATCACCAGGACTTCGAAAGCCTCCTCGGAGGCCGCCCAGCGCCGTCGACGAGGCAAGGCGGATTGGAACACCACGTCGACCTTTTGGCGATGGCGTTCAGGAAGTGCGGCGGGGACCAGATCGTGCAGGCCAATCAGCCGGTCCGCGAGGTCGAGCGAGCGCAGGGTCGGCTCGGGATCCGCGGCGAGATAGTGGTAGATGTCCGTGCCCGTGAGGGCGACGATGAGCGGCCGTTCCGGATGGCGCGCCTTGAACCGCGCGATGGACGAGGAGCTGCGCCAGGCGTGCAGCGCCAGCATCAGATCGGCGTCCGCATCGTCCTCATACGTCGTCGCCACATCGACTTGATGGCCGAGATCGCCGAGGATGCGAGCCCAGCGCACTGCCGTGGTCCGGTTGCCGGCGCGGGATGTCTTCGCGGCCGGCGTGATGAGGCTGATCTTCATGGGTTCGACAGGCTTCCGGGACGATTGATGAACGCACAGGTTTCCGCCGCCGGTCTCGTGGCTATGCTGCAGGATGCCCGGGCGCGAACGCTTGAATTGGTGGCAGGCCTCGACCGTGAGCGTCTCATGGGGCCGCAGCTCGACATCGTGAATCCCCTTTTGTGGGAAATCGGGCATCTCGCCTGGTTTCACGAGCATTTCATCCTTCGCGGTCTCGACGGGCAGCCGCCCCTGATGTCGGAGGCCGACGGGCTTTACGATTCCGCGCGGGTGCCCCATGGGACGCGCTGGTCGATCCCGCTGCCCCCACTGGTCGACACCCTCGCCTACATGGCGAGCGTTCACGACGCGCTGGTCCGGCGCCTCGCTGGCCGCGAGCCCACGCCGCAGGAGGCCGAACTCTACCAGCTCGTCACCTACCACGAGGACATGCACGACGAGGCCTTCACCTATTCGCGCCAAACCCTCGGCTATCCGGCGCCGACCTTCGCAGTATCCACCTCAGCACGGGCCGCGGGTTCCGGCCCCTGGCCCGGCGACGTCCCGGTCAGCGGAGGCATCTGGCGGCTTGGGTCGGAGCCTGGCGACGGCTTCGTCTTCGACAATGAGAAATGGGCGCATCCCGTACCGGTTACGCCGTTTCGCATCGCTCGCGCGCCGGTGACGAACGCTGAGTTCGCGGCGTTCGTCACCGATGGCGGTTACCGTGAGGCAGCCTACTGGGACCCGGAGGGGGCGAAGTGGCGCGAAGGCTGCCGCGCCGAACACCCAGTTTACTGGACGCGCCGTGGGGCACGGGAGTGGACCGTGCGGAGGTTCGACCGCGAGGAGCCGCTGGCGCCCGATCAGCCGGTCATCCACGTCAATTGGCATGAGGCGAATGCCTATTGCCGCTGGGCGGGCCGCCGCTTGCCGACGGAAGCCGAGTGGGAGGCCGCCGCCGCAGGTGCGCCGGCGCTCCCCGACACCTTGAGCGAGACCAAGCGCGCCTATCCTTGGGGCGTCGAGGTTCCGACGCCCGAGCTTGCCAATCTCGATGGCGGTCACCTTGGCTGCGTCGATGTCGCGGCCCATCCCGAGGGCGACAGCGCCTGGGGTTGCCGACAGATGATCGGGAACGTCTGGGAATGGACGGCGAGCCCGTTCCTGCCTTTCCCCGGCTTCGCGCCCGACGCCTACAAGGAATACTCGGAGCCTGCCTTCGGGACGCGCAAGGTGCTACGCGGCGGCGCCTGGGTGACCCGCTCGCGCATGGTCGACAACGCCTATCGCAACTTCTTCGGCCCGGAGCGTCGCGACGTTTTCGCGGGCTTCCGGACAGTGGCGCTCTAACGCCTCGCGAACCAGGCCTTGGCGACGGCGGCAACGAGACGGAGCGCCGCCGTCGCGCCGTTGGCCTCGCCCTTCTCGAAGTCTCCGGCTTGCCCCATCTGGTTGGTGACGTGGGCAAAGCATAGGACTGCCTTGTCACGCGCTTGCGCGAAGGCATAGAGCGCTGCCGCTTCCATCTCGACGGCGAGAATGCCCCGCGCCCGGGCCGCGTCGATGGCCTGCCGGGTCTCCCGATAGGGCGCATCGGTCGTCCAGGTCGCACCTCGCTCCACCGGTTCGCCGATCTCGGTCAGGGCGGGGGCGATGGTGGCAACGAGGCCGGCCGACGCCTGCGCAAATTCGGCCGGCGGCAAGTAGTGATAGCTCGTACCCTCGTCGCGAAGCGCTGCCTCGATCAGGATGAAGTAGGGCGGGGCCCGCAAGTCCGTGATCTGACCGGATGACGTCACACTGATCAAAAGTTCGCAGCCCGCGGCGAACATCTGCTCGGCCACCAGCACGGCATAGGGCGCGCCGACCGCGCAGCCGACAATGCCGACATCATGCCCTTCGCGTTCGAACCGGTGGAGTTCACTGTGATAGCAGGCCCAGTCGGGATCGAGCCGCCCCTGGTCCGTCGCACGCAGGTAGCGGACCATGTCGCCGTCCGGGTCGAGCACGCATAGGGCGGGCACGGATCGCGCGGCGAGCCCGCGCTGCCGCCGGGCCTCACGAAGGAGGCTTTCGGGCGTGAACTCCGAGGCCCGCTCGTGCGCCTTGTCGCGCATGATTGGGGCGAGTTCCGCATCGCTCGGCTGCATCGGGGCGCCTCAGGCCTCGACCCGGATGCCGGCGGTCCCGGTTTCGAACCGCCCGACGACGGCGGCTTGGGCAAAGCCCGCGGCCCGGATTTGGACGAGGATCGCCTCGGCGCGCGCGGGCGTGCAGGTCACGAGCAATCCCCCGGATGTCTGGGGATCGGTGAGAATATGCCGGCGCCAGTCCGGCAGGTCTTCGGGAAGGGTGACCTGGCCGCCGAAGCTCGCCCAATTGCGGTGCGAGGCACCCGTGACGAAGCCGTCCTGCGCCAAGGCCTCGGCCTGTGGCAGAAGCGGGATCGCGCCACCGTCGATGACGAAGGTCAGGCCGGCGCCTCGCGCCAGTTCCAGACCATGTCCAAGGAGACCGAAGCCGGTGATGTCGGTCATGGCGTGGACCTCCGCATCGCACGCCAGATCCGCCCCGACCTTGTTAAGGCGCGTCGTGGTGGCGACGAAGTCGGCATAGCCCTCGCTGTCCAGCGCCTCGCGCTTGATCGCGGCGGAGTAGATCCCGACGCCAAGGGGCTTGGTCAGGATCGCGACGTCCCCGGCCCGCGCGTCGGCATTGCGCCTGACCCGGGCACGGTCGCACAGCCCGATGACCGCGAGGCCGTAGATCGGCTCAGGCGTATCGATGGAGTGGCCGCCGGCGATCGGGATGCCCGCCTCGGCGCAGGTGCTCGCACCGCCTTTCAGGATCCTGGCTACGACCTCAGGGGCGATCTTACCGACGGGCATGCCAAGGATGGCGAGCGCCAGAATCGGCTTGCCGCCCATCGCGTAGACATCCGAGATCGCGTTCGTGGCTGCGATGCGTCCGAAGTCATGCGGATCGTCGACCATCGGCGTGAAGAAGTCGGTCGTGGCGATGAGGCAGGTGCCGTCGTCGAGCGCCCAGACCGCGGCGTCGTCCGCCGTCTCGTTCCCGACGAGCAGGCGCTCAAACGGACCCGCCGCCGGCTGATCGGCCAGCAAGGTGCGCAGGACCTCCGGGTCGAGCTTGCAGCCGCAGCCGCCGCCATGGGCGAGGCTCGTCAGCCGGACCGGGGGCATATCGAGCTTGGGATCCTCAGACATTGCGACCTCTGACAGATGGAAACACGGGATTGTCGTAAGGCTGGTCCTACCAGACCAGGGCGGGCATCCGGTACAGGCGACCAACGCGGTCGCCAGGGGGCGTCGGCGTGTCAGTGCCGATATGCAAGGCTGAGAACCCGTGTGCGAGTGCTCCCAGGACGTCGAGCGCGTAGGTGTCTCCGACGCCCAATACGCGGCTTGGGTCGACGGCGCGATCCAGCATCGCTTCCGCCTGAGCGATGCCATTGCCGTAAATGAGGCCTCCCGGCTTGCCGGTCTCCACGACCACGCCGCCGATGTCGCGGTAGCGCCGGGCGACGAGGCCGGCAAACCGCAAACGTTTGTCGCCGACCACGAGGCTGGTGTCAGGGTTGGTGCAAAGCATCTGGAGGCCGCGCCTTAAGGCGACCGCGAGCACCAGGTCCAGGTTATGGTCCGTTTCGGGATACCCGGTGCACACGACGAATTCGGCGGTCTCCGGTTCAGCGAATGCGATGGCCAGCCCCTCGAAGAGGCACCGGTCGCGAAGCGGGCCGATATGCAGGACCGCTCGCCGGTCTTGGTCCTTAAGCAGGATTCGGGTGACGTCGGCGGCGGTGGCCACGCTGTCATAGGCAGGCGCGACCCCTCGGGCGGCCAGAGACCCAAGGAGCCGGGTCCCGGGTTCCGGGGCGTTCGAAACGAGCACCACCGTCCCACCGCAGGCCCGGAACGCGGTCAGGGCTGCCGTAGCCGCGGGGAAAACTTGCCCTTCGTTGTGCAGGACGCCGAAGACGTCGCAGAGCAGGACGTCGTAGCGCCCGGTGAGTTCGCCGAGACCGGAGATCGGCTCGGCCGTGTCAGCCACGGGCTTGGACGATGGTCGTGCAGGCGCTCTCAAGCTTCGGCAGGTCGCGGGTCGCCGCCATCGTGACTGCGAGCGGACGATCCTCTCCCCGCACGATGGGACAATAAGGGTCCACCTCGTCGAGGCGATCCAGGAGGCGCCGCCGGCCGGCGCAGCCCCCGTGGCAGGACGCTTCGTGGATGCAGCCGCGACACGGCTCGGGCAGGGACCTGGCCGCCACGAAGGGCGCGGTGTCGAGGATGCCGGCACCGGCTTCGAGCAGCGTGTCGAGGCTCTGCCCGGCGCCCCAGTACACGCAGGGCTGCACCGTGGCGCGCGGTGTCACGCGCACGGTCCCGACCCCGCATCCACCCTTGCGCGCTGGCATTCCGGCCATGGCCCGGACGAGGGGCTCGCCGATGGCAATGACGTCGGTCTCGGCCAACAGGCGCTCGAACCCGCTCCAGTATTCCTCGTAGGTCAGGGCGAAGGCGTCGGTGCGCACGGCCTGGTAGACGTTGATGCGCAGCGGTGCGTCGAAGGCCTTGGCGATGGCAGCGATCTCGTGCAGGCGGTCGAAGTTGGTGCGCATCATGACCGCGATGAAGGTGACGCCGACGCCGAGCCGTCTGCAGCGCGAGGCCTGCTCCATGACGAGGTCCCAGTTGCCGTCGCCCCGCTGCGCATCCTGCTCGGCTTTCGTCGGATAATCGATCGAGAACTCGATGTCGGCGAAAGCCTGCACGGCCGCATCGTCGATCATCGCGATGGAGTGGCCGTTCGAGGTGATGGTGAGCTTGATTGGCTCGGCCCGCAGCAGGTCGAGCAGGGCCGGGAACTGCGGATGCATCCCATTCTCGCCGGTGCCGAGATTGACCGACCGGACCGGCAAGCGGTCGAGGACCGCACGGACCTGCGTGGGACCCAGGCGGTCCACCCTGTCCGGATCGCGATAGCAGAAGCTGCAGGCGAGATTGCACTCGTTCGTCAGCCCCAGGCCTAGCGAGAAGGTGCGGACTGGATCGGGCGCGGGCATGGGCGTGGCTGTCATTCGGTCCTGCCGATAACCGCGGACAAAGGGAGAAGGCGACCGCGAGACACGCGGCCTGAAGGCTTATAAAGGGTTGTTCGCGCCAGAGGCCAGAATGGTGACATCGAGCCTTCAACCCGACCAGCAGCCAGACCTATGGAGCGAGCATGCCGACGCTTACGAGGCCGTCTTCGAGCCCCTGACCGACCGTTTCGCGCAAGCCGCCGTCGCCGCCCTTGGCCTGGCACCGGGCCAGCGCTGCCTCGACGTGGCCGCGGGCGCCGGCGGCGCGGCCCTGATGGCCGCACGAGAAGGGGCCACCGTCCTGGCCATCGATGCGGCGCCGGGCATGGTGGACCGCATCCGATTGCGAGCCATGAGGAGCGGGCTGCCGGTCGAGGCGGCATCGATGGATGCGCAGGCCCTCGCCCTGGATGACGGAAGCTTCGACGCAGCCCTATCAATCTTCGGCATCATCCTGTGTCCGGACCCGGTGCGTGCGCTCAAGGAGGCGGCCAGGTTGGTCCGGCCCGGCGGGAAAATCGCCATCGTGACCTGGACGGAGCCGCAGAACTACGAACTCATCACCCGGCTGCTGGCCGCCATCGCAGCGGTGCGCGGACCGCAGCCTTCCCTTCCGGGCACCCCGGCCCAGCTTCGCTTCAGCGATGACGCCGCCTTCCGCACCCTGTTCGGGTCCGCGAGCTTGGAGGTGGATGGCATCACGCGGATCGAGGCCGCGCTCGAAGCGCCTTCGGCCCTCTGGCTCTCCGAGAGACTGGACTTCGCTCCGGGCATCGCGGCCTTGCTGGCGGCCCAGGGCGAGGATCGAGCGGCGGTCCTCGCACGCTTCGTCACGGACCTGGAGCGCGACCAGGGCCAGGGACCCGTCGCCCTGCGTGCCATAGCTTTCCTCGGTGTCGCCTGCGCCCCTCCGGTAAATTCGGCAACCCGCCCGTAACCGCCGGATCGGCACCGACGAACGCCCTCCGTGATTTGCGGCCAAGCTGATTGCGTGGCCTTATCGCACCGTCCGGAGCTGCCGGCGGTAGACCCGTATGTGCTACGCCAGGAATGAAGCTGCGCATTGGCTGCGGCGGATCAAGCAGGGATAGTTGGATGCTCGGATTGAAGCAGATATGGCCGGTCCTCGCGACGGTCGGCTACGTCCTCGGCTGCGGTCCGGTTCAGGCGCAGGATAGAGAAATGCCCGTCTTCGTGTTCACGGGCATCCCCGATCAGGACGAAAGCCGTCTCGTCGAGCGCTTCGGCAAGGTCGCCGGTTATCTCGAAGGCAAGCTCGGCGTACCGGTCAAGTACATCCCGGTGAAGAACTATCCGGCGGCCGTCACGGCCTTCACGAACGGGCAGGTCCAGCTCGCCTGGTTCGGCGGGTTCACGGGCGTCCAGGCCCGCAAGGCGGTCCCCGGCTCGCAGGCAATCGCCCAGGGTGCCGAGGATGCCGCCTTCAAAACCTATTTCATCGCCAATACCAAGACGGGTCTCGTCAAATCCCAGGACTTTCCGAAGGATGTCGCCGGCAAGACGTTCAGCTTCGGTTCCCGCGCCTCGACCTCGGGCCGCCTGATGCCGGAGCACTTCATCCGGGAAGCGTTTCCCGGCAAGACGCCGGAGGAGATCTTCTCCCGCGTGGGATTCTCGGGCGATCACAGCCGCACGATCCAACTCGTCCAGTCCGGCGCCTTCGAGGTCGGGGCGGTCGATTACTCGGTCTGGGATCTGGAAAGCAAGGCCGGCAAGGTCGAGGGCAAGGACGTCACAGTGATCTGGGAAAGCCCGACCTTCCCCGACTACCAGTGGACGGTGCGAGGCGATGTGGACAAGACCTACGGCGCCGGCTTCACCGAGACGCTGAAGCAGGCGCTTCTCGGCATCACCGACCCTGCCATCCTCGCGCCTTTCGCCCGAACGAAGTTCATCTCCGCGACGAACGCCGACTATGAACCCGTGGAACGCGTCGCGAAATCGACTGGGTTGCTAGATTGACGGCGCGCCAGTGACAACGCCCGCCATCGTCCTTGCCGATGCCCACGCGGCCTACGGCGGGACCACCGTTCTTTCCGGGATCGACCTGACCATCCGGACCGGCGAACGCGTGGCGCTGATGGGACGGTCGGGGTCCGGCAAGTCTACGCTGCTCGCCCTCATCCACGCGCAGGTCTCGCGTGACGCGGCGCTGATCCCACAAGCGAGTGCCCTCGTGCGCACGCTTTCGGTGTTCCACAACGTCTACATGGGCCGTCTCGACCGGCGCTCGACCCTTCACAACCTGCGCACCCTAGCCTTTCCGGCCCGCGCGGACGTATCCGAGGTCGCCGAGGTGCTCGGGCGGGTCGGGATGGCCGACGCCCTCCACGCCAAGGCGGGTGCGCTCTCCGGCGGCCAACAGCAGCGTGTCTCGGTTGCGCGCGCCCTCTACAACGGGCGGCCGATCCTGATCGGTGACGAGCCGGTCTCGGCACTGGACCAGGCGCAGGGCGGATCGGTTCTGGCCCGCCTCGCCGAGCGGCACGAGACACTGATCCTCGCGCTGCACGATATCGCGCTGGCCCTCGCCCATGCCGACCGCATCGTGGTGCTCGACGGCGGCCGCATCGTCCTCGACCGACCCACCCGCGACCTCGATGCGGATGCCCTCGCTCCGTTCTATCGGGCGGCTGCATGAGCGCGCGACTGGGCACCTTCGGCTACGGGGCCATCAGCCGCTTGTTCTTCGCCCTCGCGCTTGCGGCCTTGCTTGTGGCCGACCTCGCCGTGACGAGCCTGCATCCGTGGGCGGATTTGCGGCGCCTGCTCGACGGTTTGGTTCGCCCGGATCTACTCTCAGTCGAAGTCTGGAGCGTCGTCTACACGGTCGCGTTCGCCGTGCTCGGCGTCGGCCTCGGCGCGGGCACCGGCTTCCTGCTGGCGATCCCGTTCGCGCGGTCGCGGTTCGTGCGGGTCGTCTGCACGGGCTTGCGGTCCGTGCACGAGCTGTTCTGGGCGTTGCTCCTGATGCAGGTCTTCGGCCTCTCGGCAACCACCGGCATCCTCGCCATCGCGCTGCCCTATGCCGGGATTTGCGCCAAGGTCTATTCCGAGATCATCGAGGAGGCCGACCTCGCCGCCTTGCGCGTTCTGCCGGACGGGACCGGCGCGCTCTCCGCCTTCGCCTACGCGCGCCTGCCCGACGTCGCCTCGGCCTTCCGAAACTACACGCTTTACCGTCTCGAATGCGCCATGCGCTCGACGCTGATCCTCGGCTTCATCGGTCTGCCGACGATGGGATTTTACCTGGAATCGGCTTTCCGCCAGGGTCGCTACGCGGAGGCCGGCGCACTGCTCCTCGTCTTCTACGCGCTGATCGGCTCGCGCCGGCTCTGGGTTCGCACGGCGACGCTGCCATTCCTCGCGGTCGGAAGCTTCCTCGTCCTGCCCCAAACCGTGGGCTCGACGAACATCGGCGCGAGCCTCGTTCGCTTCTTCACCCATGACATCGTCCCTGCCCCCCTACGCGCGGCAAGCCTGCTCGATGTCGAGACATGGATGCGTCTCGGCCGGTGGTTCGGGCCGATCCTGACGCAGCAGATCCTGCCGGGCGCCGCGCAGACGCTGATCCTCTCGCAGATCGCCCTGGTCGCGACCGCCATCGGCGCGCTCCTGCTGTTTCCGCTCGTCTCTCGGCGATTTGCCGGGCCTATCGGCCATCCGCTCGGTCGCGTTATTCTCGTCGTCGTGCGCTCGACGCCGGAATACATGCTCGCCTACGTGCTGCTCCAGGTCCTCGGCCCCTCGATGCTGCCGGCCATCCTGGCCCTCACCATCCACAACTCGGGCATCATCGGCTACCTCATGGGCCGTCACGCCGATGCCCTGAGCTACCGTGCCGACGCGCCCTCGGGCCTCGACCTCTACGCCTACGAGACCGTGCCGCGGCTCTACGGGCAGTTCCTTGCCTACCTGCTGTACCGCTGGGAGCTGATCCTGCGCGAGAGCGCGATCTTTGGCATCCTCGGTGTCACGACGCTCGGCTACTACGTGGACGCCGCGATCGCCGAGCTACGCCTCGATGTCGCCGTCGTGCTCATCGTCGCGACCGCCTTGATGGCCGCCGGGGTCGATGCCCTGTCACGGTTCCTTCGCAGGGCGCTGCGCATCAATGACCTGCCAACACGGCTCTCGACCGAGGGCAGCGATGTCGACCGGCGCTGCGACGGGCTAGGTGCCACCGCACCCCTCAAGGCGGAAGGGTGCCTTCCGGCACGCGGTTCGACGTAACGCGCGATGGACGGCCCGCGAACGAAGGGCATCTCCACGCATCGGCCTCCAACCCAGACAGAAGGAACAGCCCCATGCGCACCGATCCGTTCTACGACACCTGGCTGTTCCTCAGCGGGCAGCACGGGGACCAGATGGCGTTGGGCGTCTGGCGGTGGCTCGTCGTCGCACTCTTCATCGGGCTGATCCTGACGAGCATCCTAATCGCAGCTCGGGAATGGGTTGCCGATCCACTTCAGCGCAACGGCCGGGACCTCACCATGTGGTTCCTGCGCTGCCTCGTCGGAGGGATGTGGTTCCAGAACATGCTCTGGAAGCTGCCCTTCCTCTCGACCGAGAACGGTCTCTTCTATTGGACCGGCGAGGAAGTGAAGAACGCCGCCTTCCAGTGGCATCGCGACCTGGTCCAGCACGTGCTCCTGCCGCTGCCCAATTTTTACGTCCTCGACGTCCTGGTCTTCCTGACCGAGCTCGCCTTCGCGGTTTCGCTCATCCTGGGGCTTGGCGTGCGCGTCATCGGCGTGATCGGGGTCCTGTTCGTCGCGCAGCTCTGGCTCGGCCTCTACCTTCATCCCATGGAATGGCCCTGGACCTACGTCTTCCTGGCGGGCCTCATGGGTCTGTTCAGCGTCTTCGGCGCTGGCCGCAGTCTCGGCCTCGACGGCGACCTGCGCCGACGCTACCCACCCGACATGACAAACGGCGCCATCGGCGCGTTCGTGCGACTGGCGACCTGAGCACACCCTCACGTGCTTGCGGACCGCTCCCGCGAGAGTTCACGGGCCAACCGAAGGAACGTCGTGGCGATGACCCAGGCCGCCCGCATCGACACGCGCCAATCGCCCGAGACCTTCGAGACTCCGCCCCGTCGCGGCCGCTGGCCGACCGCAACCTCCTCGCAGCGCAAGCCGCCGGCGGCGGCACGCATGAGCATTTCCAGATTCCAACCGTAGGTTTCGTCGCGCATCCCGAGCCGGTCCAGCGCGTCGCGGCGGATCGCACGGAAGGGCGACATGTCCGTGAAGCTTGCCCCGTAGGCGAGGTGCAGGAGCCCGCCGGCGAGGCGACCGGCCACGATCTGGGGCAGGCTCATCGCACCGGGCTCACGGTCACCGCGCACACGTGAACCGTGGACGAAATCGGCCCGGCCCGCACGGATCGGCCCGATCAAGAGCGGCGCCCGGTCGATCCGGTCGCTGCCATCGCCGTCGACGAAGAGGAGAATGCCGGCATCCGGACGCGCAACGGCGATGCCGGCCTGGATCGCCCGGCCGTAGCCGCGACGCCGCTCGGCGACGACCCTCGCGCCGGCAGCCTCCGCCAATTGGCAGGTCGCGTCCCGCGAGCCGCCATCGACGACGACGACCTCATCCGCTCCGTTCGCCAGCAGGCCGGCCACGACCTCGCCGATGGCGGCCTCCTCGTTCAGGCACGGGACGATGGCCGAGACCACCGCCATGTCTCGTTGCGGCCGGATCTGGCCGCTCATAGGCTCCAGCGCATACCGCAGCTGCCGCAGGCCTGAGGCGGCTTGTCCGACAGGAGCGCTTCGCGGAAATCGACGTAGGCGGCGCCGTTCCAGATCTCGCGCAGGGACTGCTGGGTGGCGTCACCCAGTGTGTAATTTTCGTAGCCGCGCTGCGAGAAGGGGGCGATGCAGCACGGGAGCGCCCGGCCGTTGGCGGTGAAGTACATTACGTTCCACGGCCGTCGGCAGAGCGACCAGGGCGAGCCGTCGTCCTTACGCTTCAGGCTCATGCCGGGCTCGCTCGCCGCGCCCGACGCGGAGAAGGTGAGCCCGAGCTCTCGGGCGGTGGCCTCCGCCTCTTCGAGGATACCGGCTTCCTCACGGTCCATGCGCTCGTAGAGGGCCTGGTCGGGCCGGGCCATACCGATGGCCTCGTCCTCGAAGTAGACGAGGCGCTGAAGGTACACCTCCTTGACGCCGGTCTCGGCCGCGACCCGCACGAAGGCGGGAAGCTCGTGCAGGGTCTCCTTCAGGCCCGTGAGCCAAGCCGAGACGCGGGGTTTGGCATGGCCCTCCCGCTCCTGCATGGCTCGGAAGGCGCGGACGTTCTTGAGGATGCGTTCGAAGTAATCCTTGCCGCGGACCGCGAGGTAGGAGGCGCGGGTCGAGGCGTCGAGGGAAACGCGCAGCTCGTCGAGGCCGGCCTCGATTAGCGCGCGGCCGTTCTTCTCCGAGAGCACGGTGCCGTTGGTGTTGAAGAGGACGTAGGTGCCGCGATCCTTGAGATAGCGGACCATCCGCGGCAGGTTTTTGACCAGCATCGGCTCGCCGACCCCGTGGAGGACCGCGCGCGCTAAGTTGGGGACCTGGTCGACGATGGACGTGAACAGCTCCCAGCTCATGTCGGCGGGGGGCTCCAGCTCCACGTAGGTGCGCGGGCAGGTCGTGCAGAGGAGATTGCAGCGGTTTGTCACTTCCAGGTAGAGACAGACCGGCGGCCGCTCGGCCTCCCGGCTCACCGCCTCAGGCGCGGCCTCGTGGTAGCGACGGGGATCGAGGGCTAGCAGGATGCCTTGCGTGGCAGCGGTCATTGCGGCGATTCCTTCCGGCCAGCGGGCGATCGAACGCGGGAGGCCACGGCTGCCGCGGCGACGAGGCCGGCGAGGATGGCGGAGCGGACATCGTAGGACGGCACCGTATCGACCACCTTGTAAAGCATGAAGCCACCGACCGTGAGGACCCATCCGGGCCATGACCCGACGAGCGCCAGGAAGGGCACCGCGATCAGGAAATACCAAGGGAATTCGGGCGAAAACAGAAAGAGTAACGTCAGCACCATGAGATTGATGTCGCCCAGGCTTCGTGCCGGCGTGCGCTCCTGCCGGAACCCGGCTCGCAGCGCTAATCCCCCAAGCGTCGCGAGTGAGAGAGCCACATAGACCGCCGTGTCATACCTCCACTCCCCGACGGATTCCCGGAACAGTCGCAGAAGCGTGAAGCCCCAGCCTGAGGCGAGCCCCTCCTCCTGAACATATCCCGTGGTCAGGAAGCCGAAGACCCCCCAGCCGACCGAGAGGTAAGGCAGATATGCCGACGCGATCAGGGCCGGGACGAGTAGAATCATTCGCCAATCCCATGGACGCCACAGCGCCGGCATCACGATCAGGGCGAACGGCTTCACCATGGCTGCGAACGTGACGGCGGCGGTTCCCAGATATCTTCGTTGGGCAGCAAGGGTGAGCCAGAGCCCGAGCATGACCAGCGCGACCATCAGCCCATCGACATGGCCCTGGCTCGCGATCTCCCAGATGGTCAGAGGGTGCCAAACGTAGGCCGCCAACCGCGTCGCTGGCCGGCGCAGCCGCCGCAGCAGGGCGAGAATTGCCAACACCGTGACGACCTCGCAGGCGACGAGCCCCAACTTGATCGCAAGGGCGCTTTCCGAGACCCGCGTGACGAGCGCGAAGAACGCCTGTGCCACCGGCGGGTAGATGGTCACCGCGTAGTCCGCGCGATTGATGAAGGGGTAGACGGCCTCGTCGCGCAGGAAGGTGAGGGCCGGATCGGCCGGGACGTAGCGATAGGGATTAATGCCGGCGCCTTGGACCATCCCGTCCCAGACGTAGCGAAAGATGTCGGTCGAGAGGAGCGGTGGAGCGGGAAGCGCGATGAGGCGCATGGCGAGGCCGACGATTACGATGATGGCAACGGCCCGGCGCTCGTCAACGCCCTCGATCCGTGCCGCCGATGCCGCCAAGATCCCTGTCGGGATAGCGGTCAGTAGGAAGGCGGTGTCGCCTAGACCCTGCAGCGTCGGCATGCCGAGCGCGACGAGGATCGTCGCGGTTATGCCCATCATGGAGAGCCGCCACGCAGGTCCCATCACACGGGCATTCCGGCAAGCAGCGTCCGCGTCGCCAAGGCCGGTCCGCCGATAAGGTCAGGCAAGGCGAATGGAAGGGCGCTGCCGGTAATCTCGTCGCGAAGGTACTGTAGGGTCAGCGCATCGTCGATGTCATACCAGATCGGCAACGTCTCGACCGCCAAGGCGATGGATGCCGCCCGCTCCAAGGTCAAACGAAACACATCGGACGTACTCCATGGGATATCCGCGAAAAGTTCAGGGTGATCCCGCTTGACGCCTATCAACGTGTAGCCGCCGTCCGTGGCCGGGCCGAGGACCACGCGATCGCCGTCTCGACGTAGCGCCTCTACCGCTTGGGCCAGAAGCGCCGGGGGAAGAGTCGGGGAATCCGAATTGATCAGCACCACCGCATCGTGATCCGGCGAGGTCAGGAGCCTGCGCGCAGCCGTTGCCAGAACCTTTCCGAAGTCGGCGCCTTCCTGCAGCAAAAGTCGGAACGAGGTGGGCAACAAGCCTTGAAGCTCGACCTCCGCACCACTCGGCGCATAGACCCCATATCCCTGGCAGCCGAGAGGGACATGCATCGCCGCTATCGTGTCGGCAACGTCGCGAAGGAAGCAGCCGGACAACGCGGCCGCTTGTTCCGCACCGATGACGGCCGCCAGTCGTGTCTTGGTATGACCGGGACGTGGGGCCTTGCACATGATGCCAAGAGCTATCGTCATGGCTTCCTCGCGCACGCGCGGGCCATCAGGCGATCCGGAAGTGCACCTGATCGCTCAGGATCGGGGATGCGATGACGAGCGAGTTTTTGATTTCCATTGTCAGCCGAAAGCGCTTTATCCGTCTTTAAAGAGGAGGCGACACTCACAGGGGTTCCGATCCACGATAGCGCGCGAACATGATCCGCACCACTGGGCCAAATAGCACGACGTCGTAGGTGTCGGGCTCCATCCCCTCGACGTCCATGCCGGGGGAGCCTGAGGGCATGCCCGGAACTGCCAGCCCGGTGCCCTGGGGCTTCTCGGCGAACAGGCGCTTGATCGCACCGGCTGGGACGTGCCCCTCGATGACGTAGCCGCCGACCTGCGCCGTGTGGCAGGAGGCGAGGTCCCGCGGCACGCCGAGGCGGACCTTGAGCGGGTTCACGGGCCCCTCGGTCACCGCCACGGTGAACCCGCTTTCGCGAAGGTGGGCGATCCACTTCTCGCAGCACCCGCAGGTCGGGTCCTTGGTCACCGCGACCGTCGTCAGGTCTTGAGCGAGGGCATGGCGCCCAAATGCGGTCGATGCTGCTAGGCCCAGAACCACGGCGCGTCGGGTCATCCACATCGTCTCGTTCATGGTCGATCTCCCGGTCTCATTCCGCCGCCAATGACAAATTTCGATGTTTGAAGGATTCCATCGAACTATCGAATTACGCGAGCCGTCAGCCTTTCACCCAAGCCATAGACCGCCGGGATCACCACCAGGGTTAGGACTGTCGACGAGACCATGCCGCCAATCATCGGGACCGCGATCCGCTGCATGACCTCGGAGCCTGAGCCAGTGCTCCACAGGATGGGTAGGAGCCCAGCCATGATGGCAACCTGAGAAGGGTCCGGCCTCGGTGACCGCGGTGCCGCGACGACTGCATGGTTGGCCCGATCCGTCCCGGCCATCGAAACTTCGCATTAAAAAAGAAATCGCGGTCCAAATAATTTTCTTTATAACGAAATTCTCTTTCATTCTTTCGCTTTGAAGAAAAAAGTTGCGATGGACGGATTTTCGTTATGATGAAAAAGAGAGTGGGGAGGTTTTCGCTATGGAGGAAAGTCTCTTCAGCGACGACACCATGGCGCTGCAGTTCGGGAGACGAAGAAACCCCTTCGTCATGGGGCTCGGCAAGTTCCGCGACGCCGCGACGGCCATCGGCTTCGATTCGGGGCTCCTCGAAAGGGAGGTGAGGGTCACTGTCGGGAAGGCCCTGGATCGATGGCCGGATACGCTCCGGGACATGCCCATCCCCCCTTCCATGAAGCGGACCCTGCTCGACCGGCTACCCCGCTTGCGTCTCGTGCAGGAGGTGCGACCCGGGTTCAAGCACGGCACGTCGTTCGACGAGGACGACGTGCCGCCCCAGCGCTGAAGACATGCCCGGCCTACCCCGGGGCGACGAGGTGCTGCCCCTGGAAAATGGGCTTAACCCGGCAAGCATCCGTCGACGACCCGCACGGTGCTTCGCCCGTTGCCGCGCCGCTCGACGCGCACCTGGACGGCGATGCGATCGATCATCGCGGCCACGTGGGTGATGACCCCGACCCTGCGTCCCTGGCCCTGCAGGGTCTCAAGTGCGTCGACGGCGATGTCCAGCGTCTCGGCATCCAATGAGCCGAACCCCTCGTCGATGAAGAGGGTGTCGACGAAGGCCTGCCGTCCTTCCAGGCCGGAGAGCGCCAGCGCCAGGGCGAGCGCAACTAGGAAGCGCTCGCCGCCCGAGAGGCTGCGGGTGCCGCGCAGCTCGTCGCCCATGTCGCGGTCGAGGACGTGCAACGCGAGGTCGGCGTCCTGACCGCGAACCAGGGCGTAGCGTGGGCTCAGGATGCGGAGTTGTTCGTTCGCGAGATGCGCCAGGTGCTCCAGCGTGACCCCTTGCGCGAAGCGTCGGAACCGATCGCCGTTCGCGGAGCCCACGGCGGCATCGACCATCTCCCACCCGTCGAGACCCTCGCGCGCGGTCGCGATCTCGCGCGAAAGGTCCGCGGACTTGCCGCAGGCATCGTCGTCGCGGGCGAGCTCGGCGTCGAGTGCGCCCCTGCGCCGTTGATGGGTGGCGATGAGCCCGGCGACCGCGACGGCGGCGGCCTCCGTGCCGGGTACGTCGACGGGCGGGAGGCAGCGCAGCGCGTCGAGGTCCGTGCGACGGGCGGCCAATCCCGCCTCGGCTGCCTCGTGCGCCCGAAGCAACCGGTCCCGCGCCTCGCGCAGGGCCGTGAGGGCCTCCGGGGGCACCGCCAGGAGGTCGAGCACGGTATCGGGTTCACGGAGGCCGCATTTCGCCAGGAACCGACCCTGCGCCTCCGCCAGGACGTTCCGGGCGCGTCGGTGTTGGGCATCGGCATGCTCCGCGGAGCCCGTGGCCGTCGCATGGAGCGCGGCGGCGATACCGGACGCCTCAAGCCCCATCCGGTGGTTCTCGCGGGCCACGTAGCGGTCTGACGTGATGCGGGCACGATGGCTGTCCGTGGGTTCGCCCCCGAGAAGCCCGGCCCGGTCCCGCCGGGCATCCCCGAGCGCCGTCGCCCGATCGTCGGCGGCCCGTACCGCCGTTTCCCGAAGGCCCGTGGCGGTGGCCTCGGCCTCGATCGCCACGGCCCTGTCGGGCACGAGGTCGTTCAACGCCGCAACGAGGTCGTGGTGGTTCTCCCGTGCCGCGCGGTAGGCGGCCCCGAGCTCGGCGATGCGACGGGCCGTGCCGTCGGGATTGCGGGCGAGGTGCGCCTCGTCGAGGCCGGCGGGGGCGAGGATCGGTCCGAGCTCGCGGACGATGGATTCGACGCGGGTGATCGCCGCCGCGGCCCGGGTCCGTTCGCGTTCGGCGGCGAGGGCCGCGGCCTGACGCGGGGCGGCTTCCGCCAGGACGACCCGGTCCGCGGCGGCGATCACGCCCTCTGCGACCGCGATGGCCTTCCCCTCGACGCGGATCTCGGCGGACAAGGCACGCGCCCGTTCGAGCTTCGCGGCAAGCAACGCGCGCAGGCCTGCCGTGGCCTCGGCGATCGACCCCAGGTGATCGACGGCCCCGGACCCCAACGCGTCCGGCGGCTCCCACATCCCGGCCCGGACGCATGCCGCCGCGAGGTCGGGACGGTGTCCGGCATAGGCTTCGGCGCAGCTTAGGAGGATCACCCCTGCCTGTGCATCCTCCCGTGCGGCGCCCTCGAAACGTGCCGATGCGTCGGCCCATGCGGTCGCGGCGACGGTGATGGCCCGACCGGCGCCGGCCAGTTCGGCGTCGATCTCGAACCGCCGTCCGCGCATGGTCTCGGCCAGAAGGGTCAGGGCGTCAGACCCGTGCCCCCCGTCGATGGGATGTTCCGTCGAGCCGCAGACCGGGCAGGGTTGGCCATGGACCAGGACGCTTCGCAGGTTCGCGGCCTCGACCGATGCGCCGCGTTCTGCAAGGTCCGCCATCGCCGCGATCTCCGCCCGGGCACGGGTAGCCACGCGGAGGGTGGTTTCAGCCTCGATGCGTCGCGCCTCGGCTGCCTCGCGCAGCGCGCCGGCATCGGCTTGGCTCGCGCGTGCGCGGGCCTGTTCGGCCCAGGCCCGGTCGTGTCGCCGTGCCAGGTCGGAGACGAGGGTCATGCGCTCCATAAGGCTCCGGAGATGGGCATCGACCGCCTCCGTGCCGTCGACGTCGAACGCGCGATATTCCTCTTCGCGGATGGCGCGTTCGGCGATGTGCCCGTCGCGGGTCTCGCGGGCCGAGGTCGCCCGCTCCCGGGCCGAGGCGGTCGCGGCGTCGGCCTCTTCGATCCGGGTTTCCGCGTCCTTGAGGGCGACGAGGGCGGCATCGCGTTCGAGGGCCAGGGCCTTCCGCTTCTCGAATAGGCCGGCGATCTCGGCCCCCCTGTCAGCGAGTGGCCTCATGGCCACGTCCGCCGCGATCCGCGCGGCCGTCGCATCGCGCGATGCGGACACCGTGTCGTAGGCCTTGTCCAGGTCCAGTCGGCGGGTACGGGCCCCGTCGAGGGTCGTCTTCGCGTCCTCGGCCCTGGCGACGGCCGCGTCCGCCTCGCGGGCGAGTTCCCCGATGCGGGCGTCGAGCGCGTCGGCCGCGCTCCACGTCGGCGTGAAACCGCGGAACGCCGCCTCGCCCGCTTCGTCGGCCGCGCGCGCCATGGCCAATCCCGTGCGGATTTCCGCAAGCGCCAGGCCGGTGGCGTCGACGTCCGCCCGGGCGGTTTCCAGGACGCCTTCGGCCGCAGCGCATTCGGCTTCGGCCGCCGACAGGGCATCGGCGGGGCGCCTGCAGGGTTCGACGGCCTCGATCGCCGCCAACCGCAGGGCATCGTCCCGGCCCTCCGCGACGGCGGAGGCGGCCTGCTCGACCAGCACGGACGCCTCGGCGAACCGCGCCTCGGCCGCCGCCGACCTGCGGGCGTGGTCGAGGGCGGCGACGTGTAAGGCATGCTCGGCCGCGAGCGCCGGCATCGCCGCGTCGATCGCGTCGCGCTCGGCCGTCCTCTCCCCTCGTGCCGCCGCGTCGAGGAGACCGATGGCGTCGCGACGCGCGACGAGGAGAGCGAACGCCGCGCGTCGTTCGTCGGCGCCGGCGCGCACCCGCTTCGAGATCTCCGTGTAGACCTGCGTCCCGGTGATCTTCTCAAGCAGGTCGGCGCGATCCCCTTCGCTCGCGAGCAGGAAGGCGTCGAATTCACCCTGGGCCAGGACCACGGTCCTGCGGAACTGGTCGTATGTCAGGTCGGTCCGGGCGACGACGGCCTCGTTGACCGCGGTCTTGCCGGTGGCGACTGCGGCGCCGTCCCCGATTTGGGACAGGCTTCGGGTCTCGGCCTGCAGGCGCCCGTTGGCCCGGTTCCGGGCTCGGTAGGCCGTCCACCTAGCCCGGTAGGCGACACCGTCCCGGCCTCGGAAGTCGACCTCGGCGAAGCCCTCGCCGGCCCCGCGCCGGAGGATGGCGCGCGGATCGCCGGAGTTGATGGCCTGGCCACCCGGGTCGGGCACGTCCTCGTTGCGTCCGGCGCTCACGCGGGGATACCGGCCGTAGAGGGCGAGGCACAGCGCGTCGAGGATGGTCGACTTGCCGGCGCCGGTCTCCCCGGTGATGGCGAAGATGCCGGTGGCGGCGAGGGGACCGTCGGCGAGATCGATGTCGAACGGTGCGGCGAGGCTCGCGAGGTTCGCGCCGCGTATCGCGAGGATGCGCATCGGTCAGGCCCGGGCTTGCGGACGGTTCATGCGCCTGCCCTGGCGCGATGGAACACGTCGAGGTGCGGGGCGGCCGGCTCGATCCCGTGGGTCCGGAAGAAGGCCATGCGGAACAGGTCTTCCGGGTCCCGCTCGGCAAGGCGGACCATGGGATCGCCCACCGGCGCGAGGTCGGGCGACGGGGCATCGACGCTCGCGACCCGCACGTCGACGACCTTCACCGGGAACCCTTCGGCGATCCGATCCACCTCGGCCCGGTAGGCCGCGGGCAGCCCGTCGCGGGCGAGCCGGATCTGCAGGAAGGGCCGT
The DNA here is from genome assembly GCF_001556475.1 of Methylobacterium sp. CCH5-D2. Lineage (NCBI taxonomy): Bacteria > Pseudomonadati > Pseudomonadota > Alphaproteobacteria > Hyphomicrobiales > Methylobacteriaceae > Methylobacterium > Methylobacterium sp. CCH5-D2. Next base: position 30,702 of record NZ_LSIX01000886.1, read on the forward strand.
GCCTCGACCGGCAGGTCGGGATCGAGGTCGAGGGCCGCGAGCCGGTCGCCGAGCTCGCCCAGCGTCGTGTCGCCTGCATCCGGCAGCCGCAGGAAGGGGACGGGCCGGTCGATGACGACGTGTTCCGTCCGTGCCGGGCCGTCGCCGAGGGTGACGAGGCTGACCCCGTGACGGTAGGCCAGTTCGGTGGCCGAGAGGGGGATCAGGGAGCCCGAGTAGCGCACGATCGGGCGCCCCACTTCCTGGGCCCGATGGAGGTGGCCGAGCGCGACGTAGTCGGCGTCCTCCGGGAAGACGTCGGGCGGGACGGCGTGCTCCCCGCCTACGAGGATCCGGCGTTCCGCCCCTTCGGATTCCAGCCCGCCGGCGACGTGCAGGTGGCCGGTGACAAGGTACGGCAACCCGGCAAGCTCAGGCCGGGCGGTCTCGTGGAGCGCGGCGTAGAGATCGCGCACCGCCCCGACGATGGGGGACCCGGCCCCCTCGCGGACGCGGCGGGCGGCGAGGCCGGGCAGGCAGGCGGCGGTGGGATACGAGACCCCGAGCACGTGACCCGCCACCGCGCCGTCCTTTCGGATCGGGACGAGATGGCCCGACAGGTCTATGGCGCCGCCGGGACGCCGCACGTTGCCGACGACATGGACGCCGATCGCATTGAGGAGAGCGCGCGGCGCCTCCAGCCGGCCGGCCGCGTCGTGGTTGCCGGCGGTGACCACGATCGTCATCGCGGGCCGGGCCCGATGCAGGCGCACCAGCGTCTCGTAGAACAGACGCTGGGCCTCGCCGGACGGGTTCTGGCTGTCGAAGACGTCGCCGGCCATCACCAAGGCGTCCGGCTTCCGTTCCTTGACGAGGGCGACGAGCGCGTCGAACACCCGCGCATGCTCATGCTCGCGCAGAAAACCCCGCAGGGTCTGCCCGATGTGCCAGTCGCCGGTGTGCAGGACGCGGATCATGGCATCACTTCCGTCGATCGTTCGTCGTGCCTGCGGCCTTGGGCGTGGTCCGAAGCCGGTACACGCGAGAGGGCGTCGGCGTTCTCGGCCAGGCGCACGCGGATCTCGTCCAGGGTGACGGGGCGGTAATCGAAGCAGTCGACGCCGACGTCGGTGCTCGCGGCGGTCCCCGGCAGGGTGCCATGGGAATGGCCGTAAAGGTGGATATCGCCGCGGTGCATCCTCGGCCAGACCCGGTGCGCGTAGTGGCTGAGGAAAAGTCCCTGTGGCGACCCATCGAGATTTTGGACGACCACGCGGGCCACGTCGACGACGGGCCCGGCCCATGGAAGCCTCACGCTGATGCGGTCGTGGTTGCCGCGAACAAGGAAGATACGACCCTTCAGTCGCGAAAGGATCGCGCGGGCGTGGGCCTCGGTGCAGCGGTAGCAGAAGTCGCCGATGTGCCAGACCGTGTCCTCGGGGCGGACGGCGGCGTTCCAGTTCGCAACCAGGGTCTCGTCGTGTTCCTCGATGGTGGCGAACGGTCGATTGAGCGCCATCCGGGGGCTCAGGATCTGGCGGTGCCCGACGTGATGGTCGGCCGTGAACAGGGTTCGTGGCGGCATTTCGAGCTCCTCGCAAGTGCGCGGAGGCTCGACGCATGGGTCGTCTGCACTCCGGAATTCAGGGGGGCGAAGGACGGCCTATGCGTTTCATCGGGAAGCTCCTCGGACGACGATTCCTTATTTCCTGGACGTGGCCCCGGCGCAAGGTCGGAGACTCCACGGGTAGCGCATAGCGGATAGCGCGACACGCGACGCGCTACGGAATCGGCAGGTTCGTTAACCATGTTCGCGTTTCCTGGCGTCCTTGGCGGGGGGGCGGGCGATGGCGGGTAGGAAGGCGGATCCGACGCGGATGGAGGATCCCCGGCGGTGGGAGGTCTTTCGTGCGGCGGACCAGATCCGGGCGGAAGGCAAGGAGCGTGTCTCGCTCCGGACCGTTTGGGCACGGGTCAAGCTGAACGCGGGAGTGGCCGGCAACAACCAGAGCGTCGGCGGGCACCTGGCGGAATGGACCCGGGAGCGCGCGTACAGCCCGATCATCGAACTCGCGGGCTTGCCGGAAGCGGTCGAGACGGGGCTGGCGAAGGCCGGCGTCGCGCTGTGGAAGGCGGCGCAGGCGGAGGCCGCGGCGATCAACGAGAGAACGCGCCTTCGCATGGCGGAGGCCATCGCGGCGGAGCGGGAGCTCCGGCACGAGGCACTGGGGATGGTGGACGCGCGGGACGCCGTGATCGAGGCCCAATGCAACGAGATCGCCTGGTTCGCGGACGAGCTCGAACGGATGAAGGAGCACCTCAGGACGGTTCGGGCACGGGATTTCTGGCAGCGTGTCATCCAGGAGGTCAGGGATATCCTTCCGGAGCGCGAGGCCTTGCACGTGGGCGACATTACGCTTCGGATCGGCGCCGACCTGGTTCAGGAGGCGGAGGAGCACGTGCAGGCCTGGAACGTCGACACGGTCAGGGGGGCCATCGACGAGCGGATATACCGCAAACGGTATTTTGTTGCGGAGGGCGGCGGTCGCTATCGGAGGCGCAGGCCGGAGGACGGCGGGGTGGCGGCCTGAGGCGTGCCGTCCTTGTTCGGGAGGGAAGCCTGACGCCACGAAGGCCATCGCGGGTTCTCCGCGATGACCGCAGGTGTCGAGCGCCGCACGGAACCGAGCGGTGACGGATGCGACAGGCGGGAGGAAAACCGTCCGGCCCGGCTGATGGAAGGCTTGGGTATCGGCCAAGCTGGTCATTGCGACAGCCGTCGATGTGTTCTAATTTTGTTCCCATGGCCCAGAGCTCTGCGATAGAGTGGACGGAGGCGACTTGGAACCCGGTGACGGGTTGCACCAAGATCAGCTCCGGCTGCGACAACTGTTATGCCGCTCGGTTCTCGGAGCGTTTCCGAGGCGTTCCGGACCATCCGTTCGAGAGCGGGTTCGATCTGACGCTTCGGCCCCGGCGCCTGGAGCAGCCGCTCCAGTGGCGACGTCCGCGGATGATCTTCGTCAATTCGATGAGCGACCTTTTCCATAAGGACGTCCCGACGACGTTCGTCGATCGCGTCTTCGATACGATGGAGCGGGCGGACTGGCACGAGTTCCAGATACTCACGAAGCGTAGCTCGCTCATGCGGGATTACGTCAACGCCCGCTATGTCTCTCGTCCGGTCCCTCCGCACATCTGGCTCGGGGTGTCGGTCGAGGATGGGACGAAGAAATCCAGGGTCACCCATCTGCGGAATACCAATGCCTCGGTGCGGTTCCTGTCCGTGGAGCCCTTGATCGGGCCGATCGGGGATTTAGATCTCCGGGGCTTGCATTGGGTCATCGTCGGGGGGGAGAGCGGACCCGGCGCACGTCCGATGGAGAAGGCGTGGGTCGTCGACCTGCAGGAGCGGTGCGGGCGTGCCGACGTCCCCTTCTTCTTCAAGCAATGGGGCGGGCGATCGCCGAAGTCCGGCGGGCGGCTACTCGACGGACGCGAGTATAACGGGTGGCCGAGGAACGCGCGCGCGGCGATGTCCGCTGCCGTGTAGGGGCGACTGATGAAGCCGGATCGGGTGACGTGGCCCCTTGAGGACCACACCAGGGCCAAGCACGAGATCCTGCGGCGCTACCTCCGGGCGTGGTTCCCGATCCTTGCGCTCGGCGGGTTCCCCCGGATGGTGTTCATCGACGGCTTCGCGGGGCCGGGCATCTACGACGACGGCAGCGACGGGTCCCCGCTGATCGCGCTCAAGGCGTTCCTCGACCAGTCCGCGCCGATCCTCGCCGAGTGCCATTTCCATTTCATCGAGAAGGAAGAGGCCCGCGCGGACCGGCTCCGGGAATGCATGGCGTCGTTGTTCGCGGCCCGGCCGCGACCGCACAACCTCCATGTCCGCGTCCATTCCGGCGAGGGTTTCGAGCAGGTCTACGCGACGGCGCTGCGCGATCATCCGCGGAACGCGCCGGTCTTCGCCCTGGTCGACCCGTTCGGCTGGAACGGCATCCCGATGACGGCGATGCGCGACCTGATGAACCGTGCCAGCGGCGAGGTGCTGGTCAACTTCATGTTCGAGGAGATCAACCGCTTCCTGACGCACCGCGACCAGCCGGACAACTTCGATGCGCTGTTCGGCTGCGCGGACTGGCGCAAGGTCGCCGCCTTGCCGCCCGCACAGCGCAAGGCCGGCATCCGCGACCTCTATGCCGCACAGCTCGTGTCTATGGCCGGGGCCCGTTTCGTCCGGCACTTCGAGATGCGCAACGGGCGCGAGCGGACCGACTACTACCTGTTCTTCGCGACGAAGAACCAGAAGGGTCTCAAGAAGATGAAGGAGGCCATGTGGTCGGTCGACCAGCGGGGCGGGATGGCCTTCTCCGATGCGACCGACCCGGGCCAGCAGGTGCTGTTCGACGGCAGCGATCTCTCCCAGCTCGAAGGCATCCTCGCGCGCCGCTTCTCCGGGGCGGCGGCCGACGTGGACGAGATCGAACGCTTCGTGGTCGAGGAGACCGCCTTCCGGGAGACGCACTACAAGGGGATACTGAAGGGGATGGAGGCACGGGTCCCGGCCGCCATCCAGGTCGAGGCTTGCCGGGAGGGCCGGAGGCGCGGGACCTATCCCGCCGGGACGCGCGTCCGGTTCGCGTAGTCCGACCACGATCCCGGTGGGCCGACCTTACCGCGCCCGGCCGAAATGCCGATCGCCTCAGACCGCCAATAACGCCGACGCCGAAGCGACGGGTCGCTTCCTCGGCATTGCCGGGCGGGGGCGTGGCCGTGCGGGTCGCGGAGGGTTCACCGACGCGGTATCGCCCAGCGGAAGCGCCTGCTGCACCGGCGCGAGGGGCAGGGACACCGGCCCGGATCCGGTCTCGACGCAGCGTTGCAGCATTCGGGCGATTGCGGCCCCGTCGAGGTCGGCCAGCATGGGGTTCGTGAAGCTGCCGCGCTCGCTCGCCATCATCCGTCCCCATCCGTTGTCCCGGATCTGCCGGGCGACGTGTTGGGCCAGCCGCGTGCCGATCGCGGCCTCCCACTTGTAGGCGTAACGGAGCGCGCGGACGGCGTTCCCGAGGGGATTGGGATTCGGTTCGAGGTTGATGTCGATCACGCGCCGGCGCACCCGATCGAAGTAGCATGACTTGGCGATGAGCCTTTGCTCGTCGACCGAGTAGAGTACGGCGTCCCAGTCGAAGAACGTGACGTCGACGAGGTCGTGCAGGGTCGCGACGGGCACATGCCCGTTCACCGCGGCCCAGGTCCGCTCAAGCGGCCAGACGTCGACCTTCCAGCGATCGAGCGCGATGCCGTAGCCGCCGAACTTGTTCACCTTGGCGCCGAGCCGCTCGACGGCCCGTTCGAAGGCCGGCATCGAGCGGGGATCGACCACGAAGTCGACGTCCGACTTGAACGCCCTGTTGCCGGCCAGCAGCAGGTCGCGGAGGAACCCTCCGATCGCGACCGCGGGCCCGTGGTCGAGCAGCATGCAGGCGAAGGCGGCGACCTCGCCCCTCGCGCACGCCTTCGTCGTGAAGAAGTAGTCCGCCCGGCCCTTCAGAAGCCGGCTGTCGTTAACGCGGGGCGGATGCGCCGACATGAAACTCCTGGAGCTCCTGGTGCAGGTCGAGAGCGTACTGGTCGGTCATGCCGGCCACCATGTCGGCCATCAATTGTAGCTCGCGGTAGCGCACCGGCAAATGCGCGTTGTCACCGCCTGTGGATGACGCCCTGTCCTCGAAGACGCGCCGGTAGTTTTCCGAGATCCGGCCGTAGGCGTAGCGCGCGAACGGGGAGGTGCGCCGCGAGCCGGGATCCTCGAACGATTCGCGCTCGGTGATGCCCCGCCATAGCATGTCGAGCAGGCCCTGGATGGTGTTGAAGCCCCCGAGTTCGATCCTGAGGACGGCCTTGTGTCGGTAGGCGTGCTCGGTGTCGAATTCCTTCATCTCGGCGGCGAAAAGCTCGGCGTCGCTAAGGTCGATCAGGGGCTTCTCGATGCCCGTGGTCATGATCGCCTCGTAGTTGGCCTCGAAGGCGTTGATGACGGCCGAGACCATTGCCGTGATGGCATGCGCGCGGAAGACCTGCATCGAGACGTCGTTGAGCTCGGAAGGCGAGAGCCGGGCGGTCCGGGCCTCGGCGGCGCCGTGCTTGCCGGCCGAGAGGACCCACTGCGCCAGCGCATTGCCCTTCAGCTTCGGCCGGCTCTCCAGCCAGGCCATCAGGTCCGCGAATGAGACGAGTTCCTTCTTCACCGCATCCTCGGCGTCGACGACGAGGTACGCGATGTCGTCACACGCCTCCATGATGTGGGTCAGGGGGTGCCGGATGACGCCGGACAGGCCCGCGGCCTCGCGGAAGCGCGCGACGAGATCGGCCTCCGAGGCGAAGTAGCCGACCTTGCGCACCGGCGCCGCGCCGCCCTTCTTCTTCGTGACGACCGCGTCGGAGGACACGGTGTACTTCATCAGCGCCGCAAGGGTGCCGAAGGTCAGGTTCAGGCCGCGGTTGTCCTTCACCACCTGGAGCCTTGTCAGGGTGCGGACCGTCTGGGCGTTGCCCTCGAACTGGCGGAAATCCTCGCGATGCTGCGTCGTCAGCCTCTCCAGGTCCCGGAGGATGCGCTTACGGCCCTCCTCGCCGACGCGGTGGGTCTCGGCATCGCCGACACCGAAGATCAGCGGGTCGTTGCGCACGATCCAGTCCCGGATCGCCTCCTCGCCCTGATGGCCGAAGGGCGGGTTGCCCATGTCATGGGCCAGCCCGATGGCGCCGAGGATCGCGGGGATCGCGCGGGCCGCCTCCGCGCGCTTACCCTCGCCCAGGCTGGTGCAGGCCTCGTCGAGGATGGTGGCCCCCAGGGGGCTGTTCACGATGTGCGTGCCGATCGAGCGCGCGAGGTTGGCGACCTCGTGGCTGTGGGTCAGGCGGTTGCGGACGCTCTCGTTGGGTTCGAGCGGGAACACCTGGGTCTTGTCGCCGAGGCGCCGCGTCGGCGTGGCAAACAGGATGCGATCGAAATCGCGCTCGGTCTCGGTGCGGCTGTCGACGAGCCAGGGCTGCGCCTCGGGCTTGGGGACGTCGACCTTTTCCTCGGCTTCCGGCTTCGGCAAACGGGTGACGCTCAGGAGCTTGCCCCAATCCAGTCTTTGCGCCTGTGCCATTCCGTCTCCATTGACGATGCGCGGGTGTCGGGATCACCGGCCGGATGGTCCCGCGTCGAAGGCGTTTCCGGGGATCACGGGCGATGCGGGCGCCCCAATCGTCCGGCGAGGTGATCGACGCCTGAGCTTAAACGTCGGAGGCGGGTCCGGGGTCCCCGCCGTTCGACTGTCCGACCGACCGCTCACGCGACCCGCGCCGCGTCGTCATACGCTCACGGCGGGCGACGTCGTGAATCTCGGTAAAGCCGGCGCGCTCATGGCGGCCCTGCGATCGCCGGACCCGACCGCCCCGACCAAGGGGCGACGGCCCAGGGCCGCGAAGCGGATCACGTTCCCCGTCGGTCGGTCCTTGACCGGCGAGGCCGTCGCGGGCCCGGACCCGCGTCCGGCGGTGGCATGAGGGCGTGCTCATCGGGCCCGAAGGCATGACGTCCCCGGCCCGCGGTGCATTCCGGGTTCGGCTAGGTTTGGGCATGCAATCCCCACAATCCACCGAAACCCTATGAAGGTTTGCACAAGTCTTCGTTTGGCATTGACGCCGATTCCCGTCGTTCGGTATGTGATCGACGTGCCTGACGGCATGACCTGCGCCGCGGCGATCGCCCGCGGCCCGCCACCGCCCTCGTAGCTGACGCTCGGGCGGGCCTTGATCCGAGGCGATGCCATGTCACCCGACCGCTCCACGCGAAAACGCGCGTCCGGGCCTGTCCTTCGGACAGCGCCATGGGCGTGCATGGCTTCAGGCCCACTCGCGCCTCGCCCGAACCGCAAACCCACCGAGGTCTAGCAGCCGCGATCGCGGCCGCCTGCCTCGCGCGTGGAGGCCGCCGCCATGACCATCTTCCCCCACATCGGTCGCATCGTCGATACGGCTAGGCGACCCTTCGACTTCCTCGACGGGATCGGCCGTCCCGGGTGCCCCGGATCCGTCGACTTCCTTGCTTCCCTGCTTGCCCGGCTGCCGCCGGGCATTCCGCCCGTTCCCGCAGTCGGCCAAGCGGCCGCGCCGTCGGGCGCCCGCCGCCGGCAGGCCCACCCCGGCATCGGCCCGGTCCGGATCCCGATGCGCGGCGGCCATGCCGCTGCCGGGGTGTCGACGCGCATCGGAAACCCCGAGCGGCATCATCGGGCGGTCGCTCCCTCATCTCATGACGCAGCCGAGGCATCCGCCGCGGGAGCGGATCCCGATGTGCGGCTTCGTCCCGTCACAGTGGGTTCGGCCAAGCACCCCGCCCGGCCATCGCGGACTGGGCGCCCATCCCTGCGGCCCGGGCCGCGGCCAAGGACGGACCGGACCGGCTCGTCAGCCAAACCCATCGCTTCGCCGACGACGACGGACGCGATGAGACCAGCGGTTGAAGCGGAGGGTTGCGACCATGGATGACGACCACGAACGCGGCGTTCCCGATCCGGGCCTCCTGAGGCTCGCCAGGGCGCTCGGACGCTACCAGGCGATCCGGGATCGCCAGCCCGGCGGCGACGATCGGGAGCGTCGGGGCGGGCCTGGACGGGATGCTCGAAGCAGCGACGGCAGGAATGGAAAACTTGCGGCGCGCCGGGCGATCGATGATGCCTGAGTGGTCTCAACGACGGGAACGTTCCTCGTGACGCCATTCCGGCCAATCGCCACCATCGCGAACGACCGGCGAAACGCCCTCATAGGCTAGGGCGACGCCTTTCGGCCCGACCCCTTGCGCGGGGTCGGCGCGGCGTACGGCCCATGCGAGCCCAGGGCCTCCCCGACGATCCCGTCACAGCGCCGCCTCCGCCCGGATGCGGTCGACCGAGCATGCGCCAGGCGCTGCCGCCCATGCCAATCAGCGAGACAGCCATGTCCAGGAAGAACAAGACGCGAGACCTCGCGGAACAAGCGTCCCCGGCGCGGCCCAGGGTCGCCGTCTACGCCCGCTACGCGAGCGTGGGGCTATCAACCGATGGCATCGACCGTCAGGTCGCCGCGGCGGTGGACCACGTCGAGGAGGTGGGCGGCGACCATGTCGCGACCTTCGCCGACCATTCGCACGGAGGTGCGTCCACGGATCATCGCCACGAGCTGCGACGCATGCTCGAAGCCGCCGAGGCCCGGTCCTTCGGGATCGTGGTCGTCGAAGATCTCGACCGGGTGTCGCGCGATCACGACACCCTCCTCACGGTGTTCGACCGGCTGCATTCGCTCGGGATCGAGGTCCATCTCCCGGGGCGGGGAAAGCTGTGCCGCACGGACGTCTCGCTCAAGGGCATGATGGAGCCCGGGGCCGGCACGACCGCGCCGGGCCGGAGGTCCCGCCGGTGAGCCCCGCGTTGACGGAACGGCGCCCAAAAGGACTTGAGCAGGTCATGCGCCGGGCTTCGATAGCCTAGGGCGACGCGCTGCCGCGACCCGTTCCGGCGGGACCGGCGCGGCGCATGACCCGATGAGGCCCCGGGTCGGCTCTCCCCCCTTCAAGCCGCTTCCCACGGGGAAGCGGGCGGTCCCGCACGCGCATGGCGCTGCCGGCCCAAGCTTCGCGAGACATTACCATGACCACGCCCGACAACACCCCGGCGCAAGGCGCCGCCCCCGCCACCCATTCCGAGCCGACCTACTTCGCACTGCGCCGGAACGACCGGCCGGAATTCGTTGCCCCGGACCTTCGAAAGGCGGTGGTCTACGCTCGCTTCTCCACGACAGGCCAGAAGGAGGTCAGCATCGATCGCCAATGCGAGTTGGCCGGCGAATACATCGAGGCGACCGGCCGTGTCCTCGCCGACACCTACGTGGACCGCGCCCGCAGCGGCGCCTCCATGGCCGGCCGCGACGAGCTCGAACGCCTGCTGGTCGATGCCACGACCGGGGCGTTCGGCATCGTGGTCGTCGAGAACGTGGACCGACTGGCGCGCGACCTCGGCATCCTCAGCACCGTCTACAAGCGGCTGCTCGGCCTCGGTATCGAGATGCACCAGCCGGGACGCGGCCGGCTTTCCCTCACCGACATCGCGGTGCAGGGATTGATGGGCGACGAGAACCGTCGCATCCTCAGCGAGCGGACGCAGTTCTCGCGGGACGTCATGGCCCGCGAGGGTCGGTTCCCGACGGGTCCCTGCTACGGCTACGCCAAGGTCCCCGGCCGCCCGGGCGAACCGGTCGTCGACGAGGCACAGGCCGAGGTCGTCCGGCGCATTTTCGGAATGCGCGCGGCCGGTCTCAGCCCCAAGATGATCACCATCGCCCTCAACCGGGCCGGGACCCTGACGGGTAAGCTCTGCCATTGGTCCGAGCGACACGTCCGGGATATCATGACGAACCCCCGATATATGGGGGTCCTCGTCTACAACCGGTATCGTTCCGGCAAGCACCCCAAGACGGGGAAGCGCCAGTACCTGCTCCGTCCACGGAAGGACTGGATCGTCACGGAGGTCCCGGACGCGAGGATCGTGGACCAGAAGCTCTGGGAGCAGGTCCAGCAGATCACCGAGGGGCGACGGGCGGATCCCGGCAGGCGGCCGAAGACGCATGCAAGGGATTACCTACTCTCCGGCCTCGCCTCGTGTCCTTCCTGCGGGGGAAGGATGCGCATCCAGCGGTTCATGCACCGCCCCCCCAAGTTCCAGTGCGCCTCGTATGCGCTGAGGAGGACCTGCGACGACAAGACGATGTCGAGCGTGATCGACGTCGAGCGCCTCGTGGTGGGCCTCGTGTCGGACGAGCTTGCGGATCCGGCCTTCACGCAGGCTTATATCGACGGGTACAATGAGGAAAGCGCGCGGAAGGATATCGAGCATGTCGGGGTGCGTGCCGAACTGGAGCGCCGCGTCGCTACGCTGGACCGCAAGCTCACGGCGTCCTTCGAAGAGGCGCTGACCAGAGGCTTCACCAACGCGCGGCTTGCCGAATGGCGCACCCGCATCGAGCGTGACCTTTCCGACGCAGAACGGGACCTCCACCGCACGCCCCGTCATCCCAAGCCTATCGGCATCGATCGCGAACGGCTGGGATCCCTCAGGCAGAGCATGGCGTCGCTCTCGGCGTCCGCTCCGTTCGAGGCATCGGACGAGGCCGGAATGATGCTGATGGCGGACTTCCGCAACCTGGTCGAGAAGGTCGTGGTCACCCGGGTCGGCATGGAGGTAAGCGTGGCCGTCATGCTGAGGGTGGGTATCCTCGTCGAGGCGTCAGGAGGACGCGACGCGACCGCCGGCATCGGTACGCGCGTCGTGAACGGCATGTACCGCATGCACCTCACGGAACGCGACGCATACAAGTTCAGCGAGGCGCGACGGATCGCCGATAGGCGCGCCGCCGACGGTGTCTACGCTCTCGACGATCGGGAATGGTCCATGATCCTGAAGGTTTTCCCACGCAACGCGGTCGATCCGGTCAAGCGTCGCATGGCCGTGGATGCGATGGTGTTCCGTCAGATGACGGGCGCTTCCTGGAACTGCCTGCCCGCTTCGTTCGGCAACATCATCAACATCCGGATCCTGTTCTACGTGTGGAAGGGACGTGGCCTATGGGACCGCATCGTCGCCGCGCTCGTCGAACACGATCCGCGGCGGTGGCAAGGCCTCGCCACGCCGCTGACCCCGACGTCCTATAAGGACCTTTGCGCCAGGGAACCGACGAATCCATAATCGGCCTCGTCTCCAGGCGGTGGGTCAGTCGGAGCCCGCCTCTGCCGGCAAGGGCTGGTCGATGGGCCAGAACTTGCCGGCCACGTTGCGGAAGTGGCTTTGGTGGTAGGCCCGCTTGTAGAGCAGCGTGTAGAGGGCGTCCGGGCCCATCCTGTCGTTATAGTGGAGATGCGAGAAGATCTCCCTTGCCGAGAGCGGCTTCCCGCTCTGCTTGATGATGTTCAGTGCATCCATCGCGACCTCGTTGTTGAACCGACGGCTCTCCGACAGCACCTCGTTCGGTCCCCGGGATGCCTTCCTGCGAGCCTTCCGAGGCGCCGGCTCGAACCCTTCGACGACTGCGTTCGAAGGTTCGACGCCACTCGACGACAGGTCGTTCAGCAGTGTCTTGCCGCTCGCGATGAACGCTTCGACGAGCTTCCGTCGCCGCGCCAGGTCGGCGATGCGTCGATCGATGGTTTCGAGCTCGGCCGCCGCACGGTCGAGGTCCCGACGAAGGCGTACGGCGTCCACTCTGCAACCTTCCGAAAGCCGCCCCGGGGCCATCCGGTCCGGGCATAAGGATTCAGGTCCAGGGAGACTCGACTTTGTCAACCATTCGAGGCATGGCGTGTCGTCACTCGAAGGGTTCGAAGTATACCCTTCGAGGTAGGGAGGGCCGACATGGACGAAACGAATGGCGAGGTGGGATTCCTGCTGGACACCAACGTCTACAGCGACGTCCGCAAGGGGCTCAGCGTCAAAGCCTGCGAATGGTATGCTGCACTCGGCTCCGAGCGACGGTACCTTGCGTGGTGCGTGCTCCAAGAGCTCCTGACCGGAGCCTTCGCGGCGGACGCCACAAAGAACCTCGAATTCGCCCTTCGGCTCCAGGCCTGGACGAGATTCCTCATCGGGACGGAGGGATTGGTGTTCCCGACGGTCGAGGTCACCGTCGAATGCTCGCGGTTGCGCGCCGAGCCGAAACTAAAGAGCCTGTGGATGACGCAACCCAAACAGGCGATCCCGAACAGCGGTGCCGACGTGGATCTGGCGGCATTGTCTCGTATCACGGGCATCCCGATCGCCTCGGAGAACATCGCCCACTTCAAGATGATCCACGCGCTGTTCGAAATCCCCGGCCTCTACGTCCCTTCCACGGGTAAGTGGGCGATCGGCATGCGGGATTCATGCACGAAGGAGCCGTGCGGACCGATCTCAGGAACCGGCGTGGCGCGCCGGACCGGTATCCGCGGTGTTGTGCATCGCCTCGCGCGCATGGTGCTCCGTGGCCGATGGATTCGGTGACGCCGATGCATCCCCGTCCGGGCATGGACCGACGACACGGGTGACCGTGTAGACGCTTCCATCGGACATTCTGACGGTCGTTCCGATAGGGCCGGAAGACCCCTTCAGAAACGAGGCCGCATCCATGCCGGCCAAGTCCGCTTCCTGATGCACATGCATGCGCTTATCCTCATCAACGCCGCCGACCCTGGGCCGGGTCGGACACAGGATGACCATGGCCACCCTCGCGGCAATCGCGTCGCATCACCCACATACGGTCTATTGCGGCGGGCCGCAACAGCTGCATGTCCACCTCTCGCTCCGTATACTGCTGCCCGTGCCAAACGCTCTGTTTCTTTTAAACGAAACAGAGCGTTTGGCAGCTTTCTATATTACAGATTACTTGCAGTGCATGAAGGCATTGAGATCGAGCGCTGTGACGCCCCCCTTGACGCCACGGCGGCCATCGCGGGCGGCGGGAGCCATCATGCCCAATTCGGTCGCAAGGGTCGAAGCAAGGTTCGGCGCGGCGTCCGGATCGCCACTCATGGATCGATCGAACGGATAGCCCGCGACGACGCTCCCTCGATGATCCGTGAGGATTGTTCCCTAGGTGCGATGCGGCCTTCTTCTTCGTGGCGGCCCCCGGGAGGGTGGCTCTCGATGGGAGGTGCCGGGCATCACGTCGTCCGCAGGCCCTGGATCGTCGGGGCCCCGCCTCGCGGATCGCAAACCCGATGGGTGACGACCGGCGCATCATACACGGGGCGATGGCGGCCATGGACGTGATGCACCGACCCGATGGGTGATCGCCAAGGGGCGGGACGGTGATCCCCATGCGAGCCGGCGTGTCGATGGGGGGTATGCCCGGGTCGCTTCCGAGGGATCGGGGAGTACGCCACCACGCGGGACGGGAACATCGGTGCGAAGGGGTACGCCCCGTCCCGGCTTGTCGTCTTCGAGCCCCGGCGGCGCTACGTCAAAGCGGGTTGGTCTCGATCCGGCCGCCGGTGGGGGCGGCCCCGTCGGCGGACAGCCCACCAATCCGATATGAGGTAGCGCCGCCGGCCGGCTTTGGATCGTGGTGTGGAACTGAATGGGGCAAGTCCCATCCCTCCCCAGCTGTGGCATTCGGGCGTTACGTCGTCGGCGACCCTGGATGCCGTCGGAGGGTCCCAGGTACCTACGGATCCCGGCTGCACCAAGCCGGTTCCGGGATCGGGCAGCCTTGAAGGGTTCGCGCTTCGCCCCGCGACGTTCGGGCGGGATATTGGATGTCGCCACCCCGACATTGTGCGGCGGACCGCATGGTCCGGCTCATTCCGGACGGCCGACCCCCACCAGGGTGGGGGCGTCGACCCGTATCGATCGTCATGGCCGTGCTTGGCCGGCCGCCTCGATGTCGGTCGGCGGGCAGGGGGGCTGTGACGGCGCGTGATGCAGCCCGGACCCGGAAGAAAGGGGCGCCGCCCTGGGAACTCCACGAGACTGGACCGATGGGTCCTTACGGGAGATCGGACGAACCGGCACGGTGCCGGGCCCTTGCATCGACGCAAGGGCCCGGATCGGATCAGGGAAGTCGGCTGGCGCCCCGGGATCGGCGGGCGCCGTGGCCACCCCGGTGCCGGCGGGTCCTCGCGGCTGATCCGGCCTTGATGATGGCGAGGATCTCATCGCCGGAGAGCACCCGGGCCTCGACCAGCCGATCGGCCAGGGCCTCGATCGTGGTGCGGTGCTCGCGGACGAGATCGGAGGCCTGGGCGTAGAGGCGAAGCAGGTCGGCCTCCACCGTGCGGCGCAGGGCGGGATCGGCACGCATGGCCTCCTCGGCCCCACCGGGTCGATAGACGAGGCTGTCGCCGAGGCCATATTCCACATGCAGCGAGACCACAGTCGTGGTGGCGCGATCGAGGTCGGAGCCGCGGCCTCCGCCCGCCCCGGTGTGGGGCACGCCGACAAGAGCGTCCATCGCGCGGCCGGCGAGTGCGACGACCGCGATGCGCTCGATCTGGGTCCGCGTGAGGAAGGCCCGCGGGGTCAGGGTCCCCCTGGCGGCCCCCTCGCTCGATTGCCGGTGGGCGATCGTTACCGTGGACATGGATGCCACGTCGAGCACGACGGCACAGACGCAATGCGCCGCTTCATGGGCAGCGATGGCCCGGATTTCCTCCGGGGTGCGGGTCTCCGTAGGGGCGACCTGGGCGATGAGGTCCGCCAGGACCATGCGGCGGCCCTCGGCACGGGCGGTCGAGCGCGCGCCCTTGACCCAGGCCACGACCTCGGCGCCGGTCGACCCGGCTCCGAGTTGCGCGACGCCCGAGATGTCGACGCCGTCGAGGTCGACACCGAGATGCTGGCGCAGGATCCCCGCAAGGGCGGTGGCGTCCGGCCGGTCGATCCGGATCACCGGATGGAGCCGGCCGGGGCGGATCAGGGCCGCGTCGAGGAGGCCGATATGGTTCGTCGCCCCGATTACAATAACCTTTGAGGTTATATTTGATGAAGTAGAGTCTAGACTTGCAAGTATCCCGTTAACGACAGGACTCCACCAGTCGCGCGCACGGTTATCCATTGCTGCTCTGTTAGGAATGCTGTCTATCTCATCTAGAAATAAAATACATGGCGCAATTGCCGCAGCTTGTGCAAGCTTCGCTTCCCATGCCTTCAGGACTCCATCCAAATGACCGGACGACGAAGTGAAGAGTTCGGATACGCTCGCCGAGATGAGCGGAACCTTCGCTGCCTTGGCGACACTGCGGATAAGGCTGGACTTGCCCAGACCGGGGTCCGAGTAGAGCGTACAGTTCTTCGAGATCTGAGAGAATTCCAGCCGCCCGGCCCTCCATTCGCCGAGGTCGCGCACGAGGGCGAGGGCCCAATCCATCGCGGCCGAGTAGCCGTGGAGCGATGCAAGCTCGGGGATATCCTCGCCGAGCGCGTCGCCGGCCGATAGGGCCCGGGTGGACGACTGTAACCGCGCAATGCAGGAAGCAGGGGAGGTACCCATCCGGATCGCCGCCGTGATGTCGTCGAACGAGAGACCGGTGGCGACCGCGGGCGGCAGCCGGCGCGCCCGCTTGCCGGTCACCGCCCGGATCACGGATGCGATGACGCGGTTCGACGGCGGCCCGATGCGAACGAAGAGGTCGGCGGCCTGGACGAGTGTGGCGGGCAGGTAGCGCGCGGGTGCCGGGCTGATGCCGGCGATGCGTGCGCCCCGCGACAGCACGGCGGAGACGTTGCCGTTTCCTTCGGTGGGTCTTTCGGAGCGGGACGCGCCCATCCTGACGATGACCTGTGCGAACGACCCCAGGTCGCGGAGGGCGAGTTCGACCCGGCTGCCCCAATCGGGTGCCGGGACCTCGATCACGAGGGCGAGGGCCCCGTGTCCCTGGACGCGGCGCAGGCCCGCCGGGCCGAGTGCGTCGAGCAGGGCCGCGACGGGCAGGGCGTCCCGGGCGTCCTGGCGACCGGCCAGGCCGGCCTGAACGTAGACGGTGTCGAAGTCGTCGGCCGGGTGGCGATCGTCGCCGAGGTCGAGGGCGGCCTGGGCGGCGACGCGCCGTGCGGATTCGATGAGGGACATGATGGCTGCCTCCTGAACGAGGCAGCCGGCCGCGATCGCGGTGCTGGTCAGGCCTCGGGGGGGATCGGGAT
>NZ_LSIX01000887.1:0-1894 GCF_001556475.1 Methylobacterium sp. CCH5-D2
GGGCCTCGGCCACCATCTGGACGATGCGGGCCAGCATGGTGTCGCGCCCGACCTTGGTCGCCTCGATGACGAGGGCGCCGGACTGATTGAGGCTGCCGCCGATGACGGAGGTGCCGACCTCCTTGGTGACGGGCATCGATTCCCCGGTCACGAGGCTCTCGTCGACGGAGCTGCGGCCCTCCACGACGGCACCGTCGACCGGCACCTTTTCGCCGGGGCGGACGCGAAGGCGGTCGCCAACGCCGATGGCGTCAAGTTGCACCTCCTCGTCCGTCCCGTCGGGCCGGATGCGGCGGGCCGTCTTCGGCGCGAGGTCGAGCAGCGCGCGGAGCGCCCCGCCCGTGCTCTCGCGGGCCCGGAGCTCCAGGACCTGCCCGAGGAGCACCAGCACCGTGATGACCGCGGCCGCCTCGAAGTAGGCCGGCACCGCCCCGCCGTGACCGCGCAGCGCCTGCGGGAAGAGTCCGGGCGCAACGGTGGCGACGACGCTGTAGGCCCAGGCCACCCCGGTGCCCATCGCGATCAGGGTGAACATGTTGAGGTTGCGGCTGCGCACCGACGCCCAGGCGCGCACGAAGAACGGCCAGCCTCCCCAGAGCACGACCGGGGTCGCGAGGACGAACTGGACCCAGTTCGAATTCTGCTGGCCGAGGAGGTCGAGCAGGCCAGTCAGGTGGCCGCCCATCTCCAGCGCGAACACCGGCAGGGTCAGCGTGAGCCCGATCCAGAACCGCCGGGTCATGTCGACGAGTTCCTCGCTCGGACCCTTGTCGGCGCCGACCAGCACCGGCTCCAAGGCCATGCCGCAGATCGGACACGCCCCTGGGCCGAGCTGCCGGATCTCGGGGTGCATCGGGCAGGTGTAGATCGTGCCCTCGGGCACCGGGTCGGCCTTCTTCGCGGCCCGGCCGGGGTCGACGTAGCGGACCGGGTCGGCCTCGAACTTGGTCCGGCAGCCGTTCGAGCAGAAGTAGTAGGGGTGCCCGTCGTGCTCGGCCCGGTGCTTCGTCGCATGCGGGTCGACCATCATCCCGCAGACCGGGTCCTTCACGCGGAAGGCGCCGTCCTCGCTCTCCGTGACGCCGGCATGGTGGCCGTGGTCGTGGCCGTGTGCGTGCCCGTGCTCGGCATGGCCGTGGCCTCCTGGGGCAGGATCGTGTCCCTGTGGCGCGTCGCTCATGACCGCTCCTTCCGCATGGCCGAGCGGGCGCCGCCGGGCCGCAAGCGACCCGACGACAGCCGGCGGCTTACTGGTTGCCTTCCGTCTTGGCGTTCTTGTCGAGCCAGGCGACGAGCTCCTTGATGCTCTTCTCCTGCTCCTCGATTGTCTTTTCGGCGAGGCGCTTGCTCTCGGCGTTGTCGGCGCCCTTCAGCCCGGCGCGGGCCATGTCGATGGCGCCTTGGTGGTGCGGGATCATCGCGCAGATCCAGGCGACGTCGGGGTCGCCCGCCATCATCCCCTGCATCATCGGGCCGTTCATCGACATCATGGCCTGCTGGAGACCCTTCTGGGTCTCGGTCATCTGGCCGCCCATGCCCTGCATGGCCTGGGACATGTGCCCCTGCATGTCCTTCATCATGGCGTCCTTGCCGGCGGTGGCCGCCTTGCAGGCCTCCGGCAGCTTCACGGCGGACTGCATCGAGCCATGGTCGTGGTCGGCCGCGAGAGCCATCCCGGCGCCCGGGAGCGCCAGGGCCGCGGCGAGAATCAGGGTACGAACAAGCATGATTGCCTTCTCTCGTTGGGGGTGAGGAGCGGCCCGGTCGGCCGCCCCGGATCCATCAGGCGGCCATCTTCCGGCAGCTCTCGGCGCAGCGGCGGCACTGCTCGACGCATTGCTGCATGTCGCCGACCTGCTCGCAGCTGCGGGCGCAGTCCTCGCAGACGTCGGCG
>NZ_LSIX01000888.1:0-527 GCF_001556475.1 Methylobacterium sp. CCH5-D2
GCCTCATACCCCTCACCCGGCTTTCTGCGAAAGCAGACCTCTCCCTACGGGAGAGGGGACCCGCGCTTCATCCTGCGGCGATGCGTTCGACCGAACCCATCAACCGGAAACGGCATCGGGCAGGCGTCCGGGAAAAGGCCTGAGCGTCGGTTGCGAGGATCGGAGACACCGACGGCGGGCGGGGCCGGCCCTCCCTGACGGGCCCCGACGGCGAAGCCTGGTGCGCCGCCACACCGCGGACGCGTCGCGCACGCGGCAAGACATACGGGCGAAACCCGGCCGGCCCAGAGCCCGCCGCGTCAGCGAGCGCGGAAGGCTATCCGATGGTCGTCGCCCACCTGTTCCGAATCCTCAGCGCGGTCCTGTTCGCCGCGGCGCTGGTCGTCGCCCCGCTCGCGAACCCGCTCCTCGCCTCGGCCTGCCTGATCCTGGGCGGCGCCCTCGCGGCCTGGCGGGGCGCTGCCGACCTCGGCCTCCTCGCGGGGGCTATCGGCCTCGCGCGGGGCGTGGCGGTCCGCGACCGGGCC
>NZ_LSIX01000889.1:0-2832 GCF_001556475.1 Methylobacterium sp. CCH5-D2
GCTCGCCGCGGTCGAGCTGGTAGGGGGTGGTGGCGGCCAGGCGCTCGTCGGCCGCGATGGTGACGGTCACGCCGAAGCGCACCTCGAGCTCGCGCAGGTGCGCGCGCTTCTGGTTGAGGATGTAGAGCGCCACCTCGGTGCGGGTGCGCAGCACGAGGTTGTGCGAGGCGGACTTGAGCAGCGCCTCCTCGATCGAGCGCAGGATGTGGAGCGCCACCGAGGCGGTCGCCCGCACGAATCCCGAGCCGCCGCAATGCGCGCAGGGGATCGAGGAGGATTCGAGCACGCCCGTGCGGATGCGCTGGCGGCTCATCTCGAGCAGGCCGAAGGGCGAGATCCGGCCGACCTGGATGCGGGCGCGGTCGTACTTCAGGCACTCGTTGAGCTTCTTCTCGACCGCGCGGTTGTTGCGCTTCTCCTCCATGTCGATGAAGTCGATCACGATGAGGCCGGCGAGATCGCGCAGGCGCAGCTGCCGGGAGACCTCCTCGGCGGCCTCCAGGTTCGTCTTGAGCGCGGTGTCCTCGATGTCGTGCTCGCGGGTGGCGCGGCCCGAGTTCACGTCGATCGAGACCAGCGCCTCGGTCGGGTTGATCACGAGGTAGCCGCCCGACTTCAGCGAGACGTGCGTGGAGAACATCGCGTCGAGCTGCTGCTCGATCCCGTAGCGGGCGAAGATTGGCGTCGTGTCGCGGTAGGGCTTCACCACCTTCGACTGGCCGGGCATCAGCATGCGCATGAAGTCCCGGGCCTCGTGGTAGGCCTCCTCGCCCGCCACCAGCACCTCGTCGAGGTCCTTGTTGTAGAGGTCGCGGATGGCGCGCTTGATCAGCGAGCCCTCCTCGTAGACCAGCGCCGGGGCCATCGAGGTGAGCGTCAGCGCGCGCACCGATTCCCACAGCCGCATCAGGTACTCGAAGTCGCGCTTGATCTCGGGCTGGGTGCGGGAGGCGCCGGCCGTGCGCAGGATCACGCCCATCCCCTCCGGCACGTCGAGGTCGGAGACGACCTCCTTCAGGCGCTTGCGGTCGGCCGCCGAGGTGATCTTGCGCGAGATGCCGCCGCCCCGGCCCGTGTTGGGCATCAGCACCGAGTAGCGGCCGGCCAGCGACAGGTAGGTGGTCAGCGCCGCGCCCTTGGTGCCGCGCTCCTCCTTGACGACCTGCACCAGGATGATCTGGCGGCGCTTGATCACCTCCTGGATCTTGTAGTGCCGGCGCGGGGCGCGCGGACGGTCCGGGATCTCGGCGAGCGCGTCGCCGTTGCCGCCGACCTGGGCGACCCGCGGCTCGGCGTCGGGGTCCTCCTCGTCCTCGTCCTCGTCGCCCTCGTCGTCCTGATCCTCGTCCTCGTCGGACTCCTCGTCGTCCTCGTCGTGATCCTCGTCCTCGTCCTCCTCGTCGGATTCCTCATCCGGCTCGGCGACGGGCGCGTCCGCGACGGTCAGGGCCTCGGCGACGGCAGTGCGGGTCTCGGCATCCGGGCCGGGGGCGGGCTCGCCCGTGACGGCGGCGGGCGCGGCCTCGTCCGCCTCGGCGCGGGTCTCCTCGGCCCCGGCGCGCTCGGCGTCGCCGGCCGTGGCCGTCTCGACCGGCAGCTCGGCGGACGCGGTCTCGTCCGCCTCGGCGGACGGCGCGGCCGCGATGGCGTCGGCCTCGGGCGTCTCGGCGCTCGCGATGGCGGCGTCGGGCAGGTCGGCGGAGGCGTCGCCGCCGATCACCGGCACGGCCTCGTCCGCGGGCGCGATGTCGGAGGCGGCCGCGTCGGCCGAAGGCGCAGCCGTCTCCTCGGCGCTCACCGTGGCGTCGGCCTCGCTGCGGCGGGCCGAGGCGCGGCGGCCGCGCGAGCGGCGGGACGACGAGCGGCGGCGCTCCTCGCGCTCGCGGTGCTCATCGGCGTCGCGGGCCTCCTCCTCGAGGAGGGCCTGCCGGTCGGCGAGCGGGATCTGGTAGTAGTCGGGGTGGATCTCGTTGAAGGCGAGGAAGCCGTGGCGGTTGCCGCCGTACTCCACGAAGGCGGCCTGGAGCGAGGGCTCCACCCGCGTCACCTTGGCGAGATAGATGTTGCCGCGCAGCTGGCGCCGGTTGGCGGCCTCGAAGTCGAATTCCTCGACCCTAGACCCGTGGACCGTGACGACCCGGGTCTCCTCCGGGTGCATCGCGTCGATGAGCATCTTGTTGTTGGCCATGACGAACTTTCGACATGGCGGCCGACGTCGCTCTCCTGAGCCCGAATCCCGGTGGAGCCGCCCCCGGCCGCGAGGCCGTGGGGCGCGCTCGTACCGGCCTCGTCGCCGAGGCCGCGGGGTCTGAACGGAAGGGATTGGCGCCAACCGCCGAGCGGCACGCACGCGCGTGCCCGGGGTTGAACCTGGCCGGGGGGAGGGACGAACCGGCGCGACGCGAGACACGCGCGCCTGCGGCACGAGCAGCGGCAACCGTTGCTGTGCGTCCGCCCATCCTTTCCCCGACCTCGCGAAGACATCTCGACCGGTTCGGGCCGGCCGTGAATCTGAAAAACCGTGCGCCGGAGCCCTGGAGCCCGACGCCTGAGCCGACACCCCCCGGCCCGACTGCCAATCCGACGGCCGCCGCTGAGAACCGACGGCGCGGACGCGACCGAAGCCTGTCTTGCGTTCGGCGCTTCCGCGGGCCGCGAATGGCGGGACCCGGAGGGGGTCGCTATCATTACAGATCGTCGCAGGGATTTGGCAAGGGCCCGGTTCGTACGGGCAACCTCACGCGCGTTCGGCTCCGCGCGTCACCGACGCCGGAGGTATGGCCGAGAGGGAGACGCGGGACGCCGCGGAACCCTTGAGGATGAGCGTACGGA
>NZ_LSIX01000008.1:0-1998 GCF_001556475.1 Methylobacterium sp. CCH5-D2
GGTCGTCCGGGGTGGGCGGGCCGCCGCGGGTGGGGATGCGCTGACGGCCCGTGACCTCGTTGAGCAGGCCGAAGGCCGAGTTGTTCAGGAGTTCCCACTCCTCGCGCTCCTTCACCGCGTCGACGGTGAGGCGGATCTGCTCGCGGAGCTGGTCGATCTCGTTCGAGTAGAGATCGGTGACGCGGGTATGGGTGTTGAGGATCGTCTGGATCGTCGAGAGGTGGTACTCGCGCGGGTCGATCTCGTAATCGACGAAGGTCGTCGGCAGGCGCGGCTCGCCGGTATGGACGGCGAGAAGCTCGATGCCCTGCTCGCCGTAGGAATTGGTGTGGCCCTTCAGCCGGTCGCGCTCCTCCCGGTACTGGCCGATGCGCGAGCGGATGCTCTCGTCGTCCAGCGCCGAGGAATCGAGGGTGAGAAGCGTGACGGCCGAGAGCGCCTTCACCGCCGGCACCGGCGCTCCCGCGTCGAGGAGGTCGGCGTCGCCGAAATAATCGCCCTTCGTGGCGAGCCCCTGGCGGAGGCGGCCCTTGTAGGGGCCGGACAGGGTCAGTTCGACGGTGCCGTCGGCGACGACCACGAGGTTGCGCTCGGCGGCGCCCTCTTCGCGGATGACGTCACCGGCCGCGTGCCGGCTCTCCTTGAATCTGCTCGCGAGCGTCGCGAGCTCGGCGTCGCCCAGACGGCTGAACAGCGGCACGGAGCGCAATGACCCGGGGCGGACGGTCCGGCCCTTGTCCTCGGTGGCGAGGTCGATGCGGCCGCCCTTGGCCAGCACCACGGCGCGGCGGTTCACCCGGTAGACGCCCCCGGGGACGTCGACGAAGGGCAACAGGCGCAGGAGCCAGCGCGGGGTATTGGCCGCGTTCTGGACCGAGGTGACGGTCGCCGTCGCAAGATTGCGTGCCGCCGTGGCGCTGACGCTCAAACCCGGTCCGCTCATCGTTCGTCGTCTCCAAAAACCAGATGATGGGCGCGCCGCATCGGCCCGCGCGTCGGCGGGCGGCCCCATCGAAGGACGGGCCGGGCGCAAGTCGTCGGAGGAGCGGCACGGCTATAGAGCCGGCGCCGACCTCAGTGGATCAGATGATTCCGCGCGGCATCGCCTGTATTGGCCGCAATCTCGGGCGATTCGACTCTTCGCCGCACCGCGAAAGCATGGGTAGGCCGTCAGGAGCCGCAGCGTCAACGAAACGTTTTCCCCATTTTTTGCGGGATACTGGGAGATCGACCTGCAGAACGGGTCTTCTGGAGAACGCGTTGGCTGGGCGGGGCGCAACGCAGAGAAACTCGTTCTCCCGAGGCTGGACGACGCAGGAGCGTTCCGGCGGCTTCCTTTCAAAAGAAGGATTTTTCGCCTGTGCTCAGATCCCGTCGCCGAAGCCGAAGGACTGGTCCATGCTCAGCGCCGGCTCCTCGTCTGCGCGCAGCCGCGACACGACGCGGGCCGGGACGCCCGCGACGGTGGTGTGGGCGGGCACGTCGCTCAGCACCACGGCGGCGGCGCCGATCTTGGCACCCTCGCCGACGCGCACGTTGCCGAGCACCTTGGCGCCGACGCTGAGCAGCACCCCGCGGGCGATCTTCGGATGCCGGTCGCCGCTCTCCTTGCCGTTGCCGCCGAGCGTCACCGACTGGAGGATGGAGACGTCGTCGGCCACAACCGTGGTCTCGCCGATCACCACGCCCGTGGCGTGATCGATGAACACCCCGGAGCCGATCCGGGCCGCCGGATGGATGTCGCAGCCGAACACTTCCGAGATCCGGCTCTGGACGTGCAGCGCCAGCGTCGCCCGGCCCTGCTGCCAGAGCCAGTGCCCGACCCGGTAGGCTTCGAGGGCGGCGAAACCCTTGTAGAACAGGAACGGGTCCAGATAACGCCGACAGGTCGGATCGCGCTCGCGGATGGCGACGAGGTCGCGCACCGCGTGGGCGCCGGTCTCTGGATCCGCCTCGAAGGCGGAGAGGCAGAGGTCGCGCATCGACAGGCGGGCGAGG
>NZ_LSIX01000088.1:0-10303 GCF_001556475.1 Methylobacterium sp. CCH5-D2
TCACAGCCCCGCCCGCCCCTCGGACGCGGGCTCGTACGCGACCTCGATCTCCGGCGGCGCCTCGGGGCGCACCTCGGCCAGACCGGCCGGGTCCTTCCAGGGGATCGCCACGCGCGGGAACTCGGCGAGTTCGAAATCGCCGCTCCGGGCGGAGAAGGCCGGGTTGTAGAAGGGATCGCGCAGGCCCTCGCGACCCCAGCGCGCCTCCATGAGCTCCGCCTCGCGGCGCAGGCGCACCACCTTCGTGGGATCGACGTCGCGCCCGCGGCTGACCGATTCCTTGTGCACCAGCCGGATGCCGGGGTCGCAGATCACCTTGAGGCCCCGTTGGCGCAGCTTCAGGCAGAGATCGACGTCGTTGTAGGCGACCGCGAACGCCTCATCCATGCCGCCGACCGCCTCGTAATCGGCCTTGCGCAGGAAGCAGCAGGCGGCCGTGACCGCCACGAACTGCTGCAGCAGCACGCTCTTGCTGAACTGCACGTGCGCGTCGTCCGCCCGGCCCGCATGGGCGTGGGTGGCGATGCCGTAGGGGCCGACGCCCGTGTAGACGCCGAAATGCTGGACCGCCCCGTGCGGGTAGAGCAGGCGCGCGCCGACCGCGCCGACGTCGGGGATCGACAGGAAGGCCCGGGCGCGCTGGAACAGGTCCTGGCTCAGCACCTCGGTGTCGTTGTTCAGGAGGCAGACGATCTCGCCGCGCGCCCGCGCCACGCCGAGGTTGCACAGGTGCGGGAAGTTGAACGCTGTCTCGGAGCGCACCACGGTGATGCGGGCGCGGTCACGGCGCAGCCCGTCCAGGTAGGCGAGCGTTCCGGGATCATCCGAGAAGTTGTCGACGACCACGATCTCGACGAGCGGGTCGCCGACCGCCAGCAGGGACTCGATGCAGGGCCGCAGGAGGTCGAGTCCGTTGCGCGTTGGGATGACGACGCTGATCCGCTTCGGGTCGGCGACGCCCAGGGTGCGCACGGCCGCGATCCCGGGACCCGGGCCGTCGATCGATTCGAGCGGGTAGCCCATCCGCTCGAAATGGCTGTCGATCGCGCGCTTGGCCGCCGCGAAGGCGTAGGATTTCTGGCCGCCCCCGAGGGCGGTCGAGCCGGGGAGCTGGCGCCAGCGGTAGAGCACGTGCGGGATGTGCACGATCTCGGCCTCGGCGCAGCGCTCCATGCAGCGCAAGGCGAGGTCGTAGTCCTGGCTGCCCTCGTAGCCGACGCGGAAGCCGCCGACCGCCTCGAACAGGGCGCGCTCGTAGACGCCCAGATGGCTGAACATGTTGTGGCCGTACATCAGGAAGCGGTCGAAGGCTCCCTTCCGGTAGGGCTGGGCCCGGCGCCCCTCGAGGTTGATCTTGTCCTCGTCCGAGAACAGCATCCGGCAGCCGGGATGGCGGTCGATGGCGTCGGCGACCGTCCAGAGCGCGTGGTCCGGCAGCAGGTCGTCGTTGTCCATCAGGACGAGGAACCGGCCCCGCGCCAGGGCGGCGGCCGCGTTCGAGGCCTGCGAGATGTGGCCGTTCGTCTCGCGGAAGACGGGTCGAATGCGCGGATCCTCGGCGGCGAGCCGGCGGACCACGTCGCGCACGGCGAAGTCCCGCGAGGCGTCGTCGGCGAGGCACAGCTCCCAGTGCGGATAGGTCTGCCGCTGCAGGCTGCGGATCGCCTCCTCGAGCAGGTCGAGCGGCGGGTCGTAGACCGGCATCACCACGGAGAGGAGCGGCCGCTCGGCGAAGGCCGCCATGCGGCCGTCCATCCAGGCCCGGTCGGCCTCGCCGAGCCGGTCGTCCCGCTCGACGACGCCGACGTAGCGCGGATCGGAGGGCGCGGACTGCGCGTGGTCGGCGAGCAGGCCGCACCCGATCGCGGCCGCGAGCGCGGATTGCGGGCGCTCGGCCGCGGCATCCTCGGCGACCGCGTCGCGCCGGTCCTCCAGCGCGGCCAGCACGCCCGCGACCTTGGCCCCGGTCAGGCGTTGCCGCTCGGGCGCGGGCAGGCGGAACAGGTGATCGAGGAGGTCGCGCAGGTCCGAGCGCTGCACGAGGCAGGCATGGATCGTGGCCGGGCCCACGATCTGGTTGTGGAATTCCAGGCGCAGGCCGCGCACGAATTGCGGCAGCGGCACGTGCAGGGTCCAGCGCGTGCCCGCGTCGGGCCGGCGCAGCGGGACGGTGTGCTCGGGCGCGAACCCCGCGCCGTAATCCACCGCCAGCCAGGGCGGCCCGTTGACGGTCTCGGCCTCGATGTCGAGGACGACCTGCACCGAGAGCGCCGAGGCCGCGAGATAGGGCTTGATGCCGAAGCCGATCCGCGCGCCGGGAGCCAGCACGACGCGGCCCCGGCCCGAGACCGTCAGGTTCTCGCACCGGGCCCCCGTGATGCCGGCGACGCGGCCGGCGAAATCGGGCGTCCCCCCGAACGGACCCAGGCTCCCCTGCCCCGTCGCGATCCGCCGGAGCGCGGCCCGCAGGCCCTTGATCGTCAGTCCCACACGCAACCCCGGCTCGGCCGCATCCGCGGCGCGGGCCGGCGCGGGGCGCCGGCCCGAAGATGACACGCTCAAGGCCCTCGCGCGGCTACGACAGCCTGCGGACCACGAACCGCTCCATGAGCAGGCCGATGCTCAGCGTCGTGAGCCCGAACATGATCACGTAGAAGTAGTCCACCTGGACGTCGAGTGTCGGATAGTACCCCAGCCGAACCCACTCGATGATCTGCACGGCCGGGTTGTACTTGAAGATCGCGTAGAGCTGCTCGGGCAGGTAGTTGGGCAGGAACATCACGCCGCTGGTGATGTAGATGATGATGTTGAACAGCACGTATCCCAGTGCCCAGGTGGGAAAGAACGCCATGATGCAGACGTTCACGAAGCCGATCCCGATCCCGAGCAGGATCGCCGCCAGGAAGCCGGTCACCGCCGTGAAGGGGTCGGCCGGCCGCGGATCGATGCCGAGCGCGGTCAGGATCGCCAGCACGGTGATCAGGGTGAGCGAGCCGCTCACGATCTCCACGAGCAGGCGGGCGATGATCACGTCGATGAGCTTGACCTGCGGGTAGTAGGTCAACGGCCGGTTCGCGCCGACCGACTTCATCACCTCGCGGGACATGTACTGGTAGACCAGCACCGGAACCGCGCCGCTGGCGAAGAAGATCGGGCTGCTCTCGCCGATCGGCGCCGGGACCTTGCGGAAGTAGTAGATCGCCACCAGCATGAAGACGTGGGCGCAGGGCCAGAGCACGACCACCGCGTAGCCCCAGTAGGAGGCGCCGAAGCGCGTGCGCATGTCGCGCAGCATCAGGGCGTGCAGCACGCGCAGGTAGGATTCGGTCGCGCTCAGCCGCGGCGCGGCTTCGGGGAGCGCGAGGGCCGGCTGACCCGGGTAGCTCATGGCGTCTTGCGTCTCTCGGCTCGGGGCGTCCGCCACCGGTTAAGCCGCAGGCTCTGCGGGGGCAACACGTCGAGAGTATGGCCTTGCGGCGCGGGGCGCGCACACCCGGGATTAATCCCCGCGCCGCGCGGGGCGCCGCACGCCGCGGTGCGCCCGCGCACCCGGGCCGGCGCGGGGCGCGGCGCGGCCGGAACCGCGCTCCCTCCCGGGACGTCGTCCTGCGCAGTCAGCCAGGAAAAAGAGCCTTGCAGCCAGCGCGCGTCCGCATCCTCGACACGTCCCGCTGCCATCTCGGCGAGGGGCCGAGCTACGATCCGGCGACCGATACGGCGTGGTGGGTCGATATCCCGGAGCGCCGGCTGTTCGAGCTGCGCCTCGGCGAAGCGGGTCCGGCCCGGATCCACGCGCTGCCCGTCATGGCGAGCGACGTCGCGGCGATCGACGACCGGCGGCAGCTCTTGTCGGCCGAGGACGGCCTCTACGTCCGGACGATCGCGGATGGCGGGCTCTCGCTCTGCTGCCCGCTCGAGGCGGACGACCCCGGCACCCGCTCGAACGACGGGCGCGTCCACCCGGCCGGCGCCGTCTGGATCGGCACGATGGGCCGCGACGCCGAGCCCGGGCGGGGCGCCATCTACCACGTCGCCGGCACGCGGGTGACGCGGCTCTTCGCCAACCTGACGATCCCGAACGGCATCGCCTTCTCGCCCGACGGCGCGACCGGCTACTTCGTGGATACGGACGAGGGCGTGCTGCGCCGGGTCGCCCTCGACCCCGCGACGGGCCTGCCGACGGGCGAGCCCGAGACGCATTACGACCATCGCGGCGGCGCGGGCGGCATCGACGGCGCCGCGGTGGACGCCGAGGGGCTGATCTGGACGGCCCGGTTCGGCGCGGGCTGCCTCGACGCCTACAGCCCGGCCGGCGAGCGGGTGCGCACGGTTCCGGTGCCCCCGTCCCGGCCGACCTGCCCGACCTTCGCGGGCCGCGCGCTCGACTGGCTCCTCGTGACCTCGGCTTACGAGGGCATGGACGCGGCGGAGCGCGGAGCCGACCCCGAGCACGGCCGCACGCTGCGGGTCGATGTCGGCGCGCGGGGCTTGCTGGAGCCCGCCTTCCGGCTCGCGGACTGAGCGGCCCTCGCGGCGGACGACGACGGCGACCGTCCGGGAGGCGGCGCAAGGCAAGGAGGGGGGAAGAGCCATGCCGGGATTCGACGACGAGCGCGACTACCAGCCGATCGAGGCCTACGCGCTCCTCAGCAACTGCGAGGGCTGCGCGCTGGTAGCGCGCGACGGCGGGATCGACTGGGCCTGCCTGGAGCGCTTCGACGCCGACCCGACCTTCTCGCGACTGCTCGACCGGCGGCGCGGGGGCCACTTCACGCTGCGGCCCGCCGAGCGCTTCGAGACGGCGCGGCAGTATCTGAGCCGCAGCAACATCCTCGAGACCACCTTCACCACCGCGACCGGCTTCGTCACCCTGCACGACTTCATGGTCGGGCCGGAGGGCGGGGCGGACCGGCCGCGCCTCGTCCGGCTCGTCGCCGGCGTCTCGGGGCGGGTGCCGATGGTCGCGGTCTACCGGCCGCTCGCGGGCTTCGCCGAGGCGGCCGCGCCGCTCGCCGCGACGGACGGGCGCGTGGCGGCGAACGGCTGCCCCGGGCTCGTCTCCGACGCCGCCTTCGCGGTCGAGGACGCGGGCGCTGTCGCCCGCTTCACCCTGGAGGCCGGGCAGGAGCGGCGCTTCGCGCTCTATCCGGGCGCCACGCCCGACGCCCCGCCGGACGCCCGCGCGCTGATGGAGGAGACCCGCCGGGCCTGGGTGCTGTGGACGCAAGGGGCGGCCTATGTGGGGCCGCTGGCGGGCGAGCTGATGCGCTCGGCCCTGGTGCTGAAGGCGCTGACCTACGCGCCCTCGGGGGCGATCGTGGCGGCGGCCACCACCTCGCTGCCCGAGGAGGTCGGCGGCATCCGGAACTGGGACTACCGCTTCTGCTGGATCCGCGACGCCTGCCTGTCCTTCTACGTCCTGAAGAAGTTTGGCATGGTCCGGGAGGCGGAGGCCTTCTTCGGCTTCGTCTCCGACCTGTGCGCGCGCGCCGAGGGCCGGCTGAAGCCTCTCTACGGCATCGCGGGCGAGGACGATCTCGGCGAGGTCACGATCTCGCATTTCGAGGGCTGGCGCGGCAGCGCGCCGGTGCGCCACGGCAACGAGGCCGCAGAGCAGCACCAGGCCGACGCCTACGGGCAGGTGCTCGACCTGCTCTACCTCTACGAGCGCCTCGGCGGCACGCTGCCGGAGGCGATGCGCGCGCACGGCGCGCGGCTGGCCGATATCTCGGCCGCGCACTGGGCGGAGCCGGATGCGGGCCTGTGGGAGCCGAGGAAGCCCGAGCAGCGCTACCTGCACGCCGCGATCATGAACTGGGTCGCCCTCGACCGGGCGATCCGCCTGTTCGGCGAGCGCCCGCACTGGTGCCGCGAGCGCGACCGGATCGTCGCCTGGGTCAACGGCGAGGCCATCCACCGCGACGGCCACTATCCGCAATATCTCGGCACCGACGAGCCGGACGCCGCCCTGCTCGTCGCACCGATGGTCGGCTTCCCCGTGGACGAGGCCGCCTTCGCCCGCACCGTCGATGCGGTGATCGCGCGGCTCGGCCACGGCCACCTCGTCTACCGCTACCGGAACGACGACGGCCTGCCGGGCCACGAGGGCACCTTCCTGCTCTGCGCCTTCTGGCTCGTCGATGCCCTGCTCTGGCTCGGCCGCGACGCGGAGGCCCGCACCCGTTTCGACGCGCTGCGGGCGCTGCAGAACGATGTCGGGCTCTACGCCGAGGAGGCGGCGGAGGACGGCGGCTTCCTCGGCAACTTCCCCCAGGCCTTCAGCCATCTGGGCTTCATCCACAGCGCTCTGACGCTCGACCTCTACGACCATGGCGGTCGGGCGGCCGTGCAGGGCACCTACGCCGACCGCTCCCTGCGCGAGACCGATTCGCGCCGGGCGCCGCGCATCGCCGGGGCGGATTGAGGCGTTTGCCCCGCCGCACGGAAGCGCGGGCCGGGCGTTTCCATCGACATCGACAGACCCCACGGCGACCGGGAGACCAGGTTTGGCACGCATCGGCTACCACGCGTCGCACGAGCAGCACGCGCCCTCCGCGCTGCTGCGCCATGTCCGGGCGGCCGAGGCGGCGGGCTTCGCCTGCGCGATGTCGTCCGAGCACTTCAAGCCGTGGAGCCGGGCACAGGGCCATTCGGGCCATGCCTGGTCCTGGCTCGGGGCCGCGCTCGCCGTCACCGGGATGCCGTTCGGGATCATCACCGCGCCGGGCTACCGCCACCACCCGGCCGTGCTCGCCCAGTCGGCCGCGACGCTCGCCGAGATGTTCCCCGACCGCCTGTGGCTGGCGCTCGGCAGCGGGCAGCGCCTCAACGAGGACGTCACCGGCCTGCCCTGGCCGGAGAAGGCCGAGCGGACCGAACGGCTCGGCGAGTGCGCGGCGATCATCCGGGCGCTCTTCGCGGGCGAGACCGTGACGCATCGCGGCCGCGTCACGGTGGTGGATGCCAAGCTCTACTCGCGGCCCCGGACTCCCCCGCTCCTGGTCGGCGGCGCCGTCACGCCCGCGACCGCGCGCAAGGTCGCGGCCTGGGCGGACGGGCTCGTCACGGTCGGGATCGATCCGGAGAAGCTGCGCCCGGTGCTCGACGCGTTCCGCGAGGGCGGCGGCGCGGGCAAGCCGGTCTTCCTGCAGACGAAGGTGTGCTGGGACCCCGATCCGGCCCGCGCGCTCGCCGAGGCGCACGCGCAGTGGGCGAGCAACGCCATCGAGGGGGACGTGAACTGGGAGCTGCGCACGCCCGAGGAGTTCGAGACCGCCGCACGCTTCGTGCGGCCGGAGGACATCCACGCCTGCGTGCGGGTCTCGGACGACCTGGGCCGGCACGCGGCCTGGCTCGCGGAACTGGCCGAGCTGGGCTTCGCGGAGATCATCGTCCACCAGGTCGGAGGCAGTCAGGAGGCCTTCTTGGAGGCGTTCGGCCGCGCGGTCCTGCCCGCCTTCGCGGACCCCGCCCGGGCCGGCTGAACCTCGCGCGCCGATCCGCGCACCGACGCATCCGTCGGCCGGGCTCGGAACGGGGGCTCGGAACGGGACGATCCGTCGCCGGCACGGTCGCGGCGCCGTTCGCGCGGACGCGCGTCGGCACCCGAAGAACCACGTCCCATCTCGGAGGGCACGAACGTAACGCGACGTTCTGCCAAGCGTGCGGTTTAATCCCCGCCGCGATGCGCGCCCGATACCCAGCCGCGCTGCTTTGTCATCGCGGTTCGGCAACATGCCCACATCATCGGCAGTAAAAACCCAGCTCCGCTCCCGTCGGCCGCTTGACGGTCGATCTGAATTCAAGGCACCTGAATACAGAGTGCCACATCGAAGGGCACGCCGCGCGAGCGGCCTGTTGGGAGAGGAAACGATGCGATTTACCGTAGGCGCGTCCGCGCTCGCGCTGAGCTGCGCGCTGGCGCTCACACCGGCCCGCGCCGCCGATCCGATCAAGATCGGCCTGACCGGCCCGTACACGGGCGGCTCCTCCTCGATGGGCGTGTCGATGCGCGACGGCGCCAAGCTCGCCGCGGCCGAGATCAACAAGGCCGGCGGCGTGCTCGGCCGGCAGATCCAGCTCGTGGAGCGGGACGACGAGGCCAAGAACGAGGTCGGCGCGCAGGTCGCGCAGGAACTCATTAACAAGGAGAAGGTCGTCGCCACCGTCGGCTTCATCAACACCGGCGTGGCGCTGGCCGCCCAGCGCTTCTACCAGGAAGCCGAGATCCCGGTGTTCAACAACGTCGCCACCGGCACGATCATCACCAACCAGTTCAAGGAACCGGATTACGACGCCAACTACGTCTTCCGGAACTCCGCCTACGACGTGCTCCAGGCCGGCCTGATGGTGGACGAGGCCCTGGCGCAGGGCCACAAGAAGATCGCGGTGCTGGCCGACTCGACCAATTACGGCCAGCTCGGCCGTGAGGACATCGAGAAGTACCTTGCCACCAAGTCGATCAAGCCGGTCGCCGTCGAGAAGTTCAACATCAAGGACGTCGACATGACGGCCCAGCTGCTGAAGGCGCAGCAGGCCGGCGCCGAGGTCATCCTCGCCTACGGCATCGGGCCGGAGCTGGCCCAGATCTCCAACGGCATGGCCAAGCTCGGCTGGAAGGTGCCGATGATCACGAGCTGGCCCTCTTCGATGCAGAGCTTCATCGATATCGCGGGTGCCAACGGCAACGGCGTGATCATGCCGCAGACCTTCATCGAGGATCAGACGCTGCCGAAGCGCAAGGCGTTCCTCGAGAACTACTACAAGACCTACGGCGTGACGAAGATTCCGACCCCGGTGGCGGGCGCTCAAGGCTACGACTCGATCTTCCTGCTGGCCGCCGCCATCAAGCAGGCGGGCGGCACCGACGGGCCGAAGATCCGCGCCGCGCTCGAGAACCTGAACGAGCGGGTCGAGGGCGTCGTCACCACCTACGAGAAGCCCTTCACGGCCAAGGACCACAACGCGATCTCGCGGAACATGGTCGTGTTCGGCAAGGTGCAGGACGGCAAGATCGTCTACGCCAAGCCCGAGGACGCCAAGAACGCGGGCGTCGTGCGCCTCAAGGAGAAGAGCTCGAACTGAGCTCGGCTATGGCCGCCGCCGGTCACGACCGGCGGCGCACTAACGTAGCCCGAACACAGGGCACGCGCGAACCACGACCGTGCCGGACGTGTTGGCCACCACCGCCGTCATTCCGGGGCGCCGCAGGCGAACCCGGAATCCATGAACACCGAAGCGGCAGGACGAGGCTCTGCGGTGTTCATGGATCCCGGGTTCCGCTGCGCGGCCCCGGGATGACGAAGCGGGGTCGGCATCGAAGCGGCCAAGCCGGAAGACGGCAACCCCACCCATCGATCCGGCGGCGCTATCCGCGGATCCCAGACTTCCACCCCCTCACGGCGCACCCATGGCCATCCTGCTCCAGCTCATCGCGTCCGGCGTCGCGGTCGGCATGATCTACGCGGCGATCGCGTTCGGCTACCAGCTGACCTTCGCCACCTCGAAGACGCTGAATTTCGGCCAGGGCGAGGCGCTGGCGCTCGGCGCCCTGTTCGGCCTGACGCTGGTGCCCTTCACGGGCTACTGGTTGATGATCCCGCTGGTCCTCGTCTTCGGCTTCGCGCTCGGCGCCGTGGTCGAGCGGCTCGGCGTCCGCCCGGCCGTGAAGATCAAATCCGAGTACGGATGGATCATGGCCACCATCGCGCTCGGCATCATCTTCAAGAACGTCGCCGAGAACGTCTGGGGCCGCGACGACCTCAAGTTCCCCTCGCCGCTCCCCGAGGAGGCGATCCAGGTCGCGGGCATCCGCATCCTGCCGATGGAGCTGCTGATCGTGGCCGGCGCTCTGCTGATGATGCTCGCGGTCGAGATCTTCAACCGCAAGTCGATCTGGGGGAAGGCGGTCGTCGCCACCTCCAACGACATCGACGCCGCCGGCCTGATGGGCATCAACACCCAAAAGGTCATCACGCTGTCCTACTCGATCAGCGCCATGACGGCGGCCTTCGCGGGCGTGCTCGTCGCTCCCGTGACGCTCACCGGCGCCACCATGGGCGCGGTGCTGGCCCTGAAGGCGTTCGCGGTGGCGATCATCGGCGGCCTCGAATCCGGCCTCGGCGTCATCGTCGGCGGCCTGATCCTCGGCGTCGCCGAGACGCTCACCGGCTTCTACATCTCGACCGGCTACAAGGACGTGCCGGGCCTGATCCTGCTTCTCGTCGTTCTCTCGATCCGCCCCGTCGGCCTGTTCGGCAAGGCGGTCATCAAGAAGGTCTGAGCGTGTTCCCCCGCCTCCCCC
>NZ_LSIX01000890.1:0-14852 GCF_001556475.1 Methylobacterium sp. CCH5-D2
CTGCCGCCCCCATCGCCGCAGGGCGACGCGCCGTCCGAGAGGACGACCGCCGAACCGCTCCAGTCCGTGCTGTCGCCGGAGCGGGTGCGCGCGGCCGTCGAGGGCGTCGTGCGGGGTCTCGGGCGCGGCGTGGCGCCGGTGCTGAAGGGGATGGAGGGCTTCGGCCTCGACAGCCTGGCCGGCGGCCGCGCCCGCGGGCCGGCCGGGATGCCGGGCGAGGTCCCGGGCCAAGTCCCCGGCGAATCCCCCGGCGAATCCTCTGGCGGCAGCTTCACGGACGGGCACTTCGCCTGCGCGGCGGGCGGGCGCGACTACAAGCTCTTCGTCCCGAGCCGGCCGCGCGCGCCCGCGCCGCTCGTGGTGATGCTGCACGGCTGCACCCAGACGCCGGAGGACTTCGCCGCCGGCACCGCGATGAACGCGCTGGCCGAGCGGGACGGGCTCTACGTCGTCTATCCGGGCCAGTCGCGCCGCGCCAACGGGCAGCGCTGCTGGAACTGGTTCGAGCCGCGCGACCAGGGCCGCGAGGCCGGCGAGTCCGCGATCATCGCCGACATGACCCGCGCGCTCGTGGCCGAGCACGGGCTCGACCCAGCCCGGGTCTACATCGCGGGCCTCTCGGCGGGGGGCGCGGCGGCCGTGAACGTCGCCCGGGCCTATCCGGACCTCTACGCGGCGGTCGGCATCCATTCGGGCCTCGCGGCCGGCTGCGCCTGGGACCTCACCTCGGCCCTGATGGCGATGCGCGCGGGCGCGGGGGGGGCGGAGATCGCGGGCCCGGGCTCGTCCGGGGCCGTGCGCGTGCCCACCATCGTGTTCCACGGCGACGAGGACGGCACCGTGAGCGCCCGCAACGCCGACCTCGTGCTGGCCCAGGCCGGCGCGGCCGAGCTCGACGCCGCGCCCGAGCGCTTCGCGGGGGAGGGCCATCCCTACACCCGCACCCGCTACCGCGACCGGAGCGGGCGGGTGCTGGTGGAGGATTGGCGCGTGCGCGGCGCCGGCCACGCCTGGTCCGGCGGCAGCCCGCGCGGCAGCTACACCGATCCGCGCGGGCCCGACGCCTCCCGGGCGATGCTGGACTTCTTCGCCCTGCACCGGATTCCGCGGACCTGATCCGCGGGCTCGCTCAGAACATCCCGTTCGGGTTGGCCGACGTCTCCGGCAGAACCTGCAGCACGTCCCAGTGCTCGACGATCTTCCCGTCGGCGTCGAGCCGGAAGATGTCGATGGCGGCGTAGTCGTGGTCGCCCGGCCAGTGCTGGAGGCAGTGCAGGACGACGAGATCGCCCTCGGCGATCGCCCGCTTGACCTCGACCCGCTTACCCGGCCAGTCGCGGGCCATGCGCTCGAAATAGGCGACGAAGCCGTCCCGGCCGGTCGCCACGTGCGGGTTGTGCTGGATGTACTCGGCGCCGGCGTAGCGCGCGAGGGCCTCGCGCGGCCGGCAGGCGTTGAACATCAGCTCGTAGAAGGCGATCACGTTGGCCTTGTTCCGCGCAAGGTCGGTCATGCCGTCTCCCTCCCGGGGGCCCGTCCGCGTCGCGAGGGCCCGGACGATCTCAGGTCCGGCCGCGTCCCAGCGCGTAGAATTCCGGGTTGGCGCGCAGGCTCGTGAAGTTCGCCAGGCGGTTCGACAGGCCGAAGAAGGCCGCGATCGCCGCGATGTCCCAGATGTCGTCGTCGTCGAAGCCGTGCTCGCGCAGCACCGCGCTGTCCGCCTCGCCGACCTCCTGGGCCCGTTGGGCGATCGCCAGGGCGAAATCGAGCATCGCCCGCTGGCGCGGCGTGATGTCGGCCTTGCGGTAGTTCGCCGCCACCTGGTCGGCGATCAGCGGGTCCTTGGCCCGGATGCGCAGGATCGCGCCGTGGGCGACGACGCAGTACTGGCACTGGTTGGCCGCCGAGGTCGCCACCACGATCATCTCGCGCTCGGCCTGGGTCAGCCCGCCCGGCTTGTCCATCAGCGCATCGTGGTAGGCCATGAAGGCGCGGAACTCGTCCGGCCGGTAGGCCAGCATCAGGAAGACGTTGGGGATGAACCCGGACTTCTCCTGCACCCGCAGGATGCGCGCGCGGATGTCCTCCGGCATCGCGTCGAGCGCGGGGACCGGGTAGCGGCTGACCGGGACGTCCGTGGTGTCGGGCATGGAACGATCTCCGGGAGCGGCCGCTAGACCGGCAGGTTGTCGATGAGGCGCGTCCGGCCGAGATAGGCCGCCGCCAGCACCCGGGCCGGGCCCGCGACGCGGGCGACCGGCGCCAGCGTGTCGGCGTCGCAGACGGCCAGATACTGCACCCGGAAGCCCGCCCGCTCCAGGTCGCCGGTGCCGGCCTCGCAGGCGCCGGCCGTCTCGGCGCCCGCGCGCGCGGCCTCGGCGACCCGGGCGAGCACCGCGTGCAACCGGGGCGCGGCGGCCCGCTCCTCCGGCGTGAGGTAGCGGTTGCGCGAGGACAGGGCGAGGCCGTCCGCCTCGCGGATCGTGGGCACGCCGCGGACCTCCACGCCTAGGTCGAGGTCGGCCGCCGCGCGGCGGATCACCTGCAGCTGCTGGAAATCCTTCTCGCCGAACAGGGCGATGTCGGGCCGCACCTGGTTGAGGAGCTTCGTCACCACCGTGGCGACGCCCGAGAAGTGGCCGGGCCGGAAGGCCCCGCACAGCCCCTCCGTCAGCCCCGCGACCTCGATGCGGGTGGCAAATCCCGGCGGGTACATGGTGGCGACCTCAGGGGTCCAGGCGGCGTCCGCACCCGCTTCGGCGAGGCGGGCCAGGTCGGCCTCCACGTCCCGCGGATAGCGCGAGAAATCCTCGCTCGGGCCGAACTGGGTCGGGTTCACGAAGATGCTGACGACCGCCCGGCCCGCGCGCCTGGCCTCGGCCACCAGCGCGAGGTGGCCGACATGCAGCGCGCCCATGGTCGGCACCAGCACGACCCGCTCGCCGGCCGCACGCCAGGCTGCGACCTGCGCCCGCAGGGCGGCAAGGTCGGAGAAGCGCTGCGGCGGCAGGTGGAGGCTCGACACGGGACAGGGCTCCGGCTCGGACGGTGACGGTGACTTAATCCGCGCGCCCGCGCCGCACCAGCCCGCTGCCCCGTGGGGGCACCCCGTCAGGGGCACCCCGTCAGGGGCAGTAGGGCAGCACTGCCCGGTCGAACGGGTCGTCCCAGCCGAGCGGGGGGGTGAAGCCGTAGTAGCTCGGCTTGCCCAGCCCGTAGGCCGAGCCGGCATAGCTCGGGTCGTCGGGCGCGTCCGTCGGCACGGGCGCGCGCCGCGGCACGCAGCCGGCCGGCACCGGCACGGGGGCGACGCAGCGCGACACGGTCTCCTCGCCGTCGCCGCGGGGAAAGTAGCGCGGGGCGCAGCGCGGACCGGCTCCGGGCGGCGGAGGCGGCCGGTCGAGCAGGTCGGCCGCGCCGAGGGCGGCGGTTCCGAGCAGCAGGATCCCGAGGGCCAGGCTCGCGCGCATCCTCACCCGCACCCTGCTCCTCCGGCCTCGCTCGCGCCGACCGTGCGGCGGCCAGGGTAAACGAGCGGTTAAACCCTCAGGTCAGCGTCGCCGTCCGCGCGCCGAGCGCCCGCAGGAGGTCGTCCGGCCGGATCCGGATCTGCAGCCCACGCCCGCCGCCGTTCACGTGAATCTCCGCGTCCGTGGCCAGGGAGCCGGCATCGATCGCCGTCGGCACGGCCCGCTTCTGCCCGAGCGGGCTGATGCCGCCGACGTGGTAGCCGGTCAGCCGCTCGGCGTCGGGCACCTTCAGCATCGCGGCGGCCTTGCCGCCGAAGGCCGCCGCGACCCGCTTCATGCTGACCTCCTTGTCGGAGGCGACGAGCAGGCAGACAGGCTTCCCGTCGACAGCGGCCATCAGGGTCTTGAGCACCCGGTCCGGGCCGACGCCCAGCGCCTCGGCCGCCTGGAGGCCGATGCGGGGCGCCTCCGGGTCGTACGCGTAGGCGTGCAGGCTATAGGGGATGCCCATCCTGTCGAGCGCGCGGGTGGCGGGGGTGGCCTTGGCCATCGGGTCAGGATCCTGCGACGCGCGCCGCGACGATGCGGCCGACCTCGGCATGGGGGGCGTCGCGCGCCTCGGCCGGCCCCGCCGTCCCGGTGATGTAGACCGCCGCGACGAGCGGCGCACGCCCGGGCGGGCGCAGCAGGGCGACGGTGTTGGCGGTGCCGTTGTCGCCCGTGCCGGTGCGGTCGCCGACCACCCAGTCGGCGGGCAGGCCGGCGCGCAGGCGCTTCAGCCCGGTCCGGCAGCCGACCATCCAGCCCTCCAGCCGCGCCCGGGAGGCCGGGGCGAGGGCGGGGCCCAGCAGCAGCCGGTCGAGGGTCGCGGCCATCGCGGCGGGGGTGGTGGTGTCGCGTGGGTCGCCTGGCAGCGCGCTGTTGAGTTCCGGCTCCCGGCGATCGAGCCGGGTGGTCGCGTCGCCCTGCGCCCGCAGGAAGGCGGTGAGCGCCTCCGGGCCGCCGAGCGCGTCGAGCAGGAGGTTCGCGGCCGTGTTGTCGCTCCAGACCAGCGCCGCCGCGCAGGCCTCCTCCAGGCTCATCGTGGTCCCGGCCCCCGCCGCCTCGACCTTCGCGCGGGCGACGGGGGCGTAGCTCTGCAGGTCGTCGGGCCCGAGCGGCAGCGCGCGCTCCAGGCGCTCGGCGCCCCGCTCCACCCGTGCCAGGATCGCGGCGGCGGCGAGCACCTTGAAGGTGCTGCAGAGCGGGAAGCGCTCCTGCGCGCCGAGCGCCAGCAGGGTCTCGCCGCCGCTCTCGCGCAGCACGACGCCGACGCGGCCGCCGACCCGCGCGGCGAGCGCCGCCAGCCGCGCGGCCGGCGCCTCCCCACCCGTCGCCTCTCCGTCTGCCGCCTCTCCGCCCGCCGCCCGGAGCGGCCCGGCGGCCAGCACGAGGCCCGCGCCGAGCCAGCCCGCGACCCCGCGGCGCGTGGGCGCCGAGCCTGCCTGGATCATGATCCGTCCTCCCTGTCGCGGCCGCCGCGACGGCGCGTCATCCTGCACCGGCCCGGCGCCGCGACGGTGCCGGCGCGCACGCCGCGGGGCCGGGTGTGATAGAGCGCGCACCGGATCTCGGCGCAACGGCGCGGACGGCCAGGGGACCATGGACGACCAGAGCACCATCTTCGCGCCGGCGAGCGGCTTCGGGCGGGCGGCCGTCGCGGTGATCCGGCTCAGCGGGCCGGCCTGCGCGGCCGTGCTCGCGGCCTTCGGCGGGACGCCGCCGCCGCCGCGCCGCCTCGCCCTGCGCACCCTGCGCGACCCGCGGGACGGCGCCGTCCTCGACCGGGCGCTGGTCTGCTGGATGCCGGGGCCCGACACCTTCAGCGGCGAGGACATGGCCGAGCTGCACCTGCACGGCGGCGCGGCGGTGCGCGCCGGGGTGATCCGGGCGCTCACGGACTTCCCCGGCTGCCGCCCGGCCGAGGCCGGCGCCTTCACCCGGCGCGCGGTCCTCAACGGGCGCATGGACCTCACGGAGGCGGAAGGCGTCGCCGACCTGATCGAGGCCGAGACCGCGGCCCAGGCCCGGCAGGCCCTGCGCCAGCTCGACGGCGCGCTCGGGCGGCAGGTCGAGGCGTGGCGGGAGGAGATCCTCACCTGCCTCGCGGGCGCCGAGGCCGCCCTCGACTTCTCCGACGAGGGCGACGTGGACGAGGCGGGCCTCGACCGCGCCCTGACCGGCCGGGCGACGGCCGTGCGCGACGCGGTCGCGGCGGCGCTGGCGGACGGGCGCCGGGGCGAGCGCCTGCGCGAGGGCTACACGGTCGTGCTCGCCGGGGCCCCGAACGCCGGCAAGTCGACCCTGCTCAACGCCCTGAGCCGGCGCGACGCGGCCATCGTCTCCGACCGGCCCGGCACCACGCGCGACGTGATCGAGGTGCGGCTCGACCTCGGCGGACTTCCCGTGCTGCTCGTCGACACCGCGGGCCTGCGGGCGACCGAGGACGCGCTGGAGGCGGAGGGCATCGCCCGCACCCGGCGCCGGATCGCCCAGGCCGACCTCGTGCTGCTGCTCGACGCCGAGGGCGCCGCGGAGGCGCTGCCGGAGGCGGCCGACCTCCTGCGCGTGCGGACCAAGGCGGATCTCGGCGGCGCGGCGGGCGAGGCCGGCGGCCTCGCGGTCTCGGCGCTGACGGGTGCGGGGATGGAGGCCCTGCTCGCGGCGGTCCGCGCCCGCGCCGAGGCGGCGCTCGGCGCGGGCGAGGGGATCGTCACCCGGGAGCGGCACCGGGAGGCCCTCGCGCGCTGCGCCGCCCATCTCGACCGGGTCGCGCGGGCCGGCGCGGAGGCGCCGCCGGAACTCGTGGCCGAGGATCTCCGCCTCGCCGCGCGGGCGCTCGGTGAGGTGAGCGGCCGGGTCGGCGTCGAGGCGGTGCTCGACCGCCTGTTCTCCAGCTTCTGCATCGGCAAGTGAGAGGGCCCCGGCCGCCCTACGGCAGGGGACCCAGCGGAACAGGCTTAACCGTTCGTTTCACGTGAAACGGCCGCGCCTCCCGCGAGGCCCCCGGTCAGTACGGCGCCGTCAGCTTCAGCACGAGCAGCGCCACGAGGCTGAGCACCGCGATCGGGATCTGCAGCGGCCGCAGGCGCGCGAAGAACAGGGGCGCCTCGCCCCGGCGCGCCGCGATGGGGTCGAGGATCGCGATCGCGACGAAGCCCGCGATGAGCAGGTCGAGCGCGATCACCCGGTTGCCGAGGATCACCACCGTGAGCAGGGCCCCGAGACCGAGGCAGAACAGGCCGAACATCGTGGCGATCTGCACGACGGTCGGGCCGCCCTCGGTCCGGAAGCTGACCCCGCGGCGGACGCCGGAGAGGAAGAGCAGGATCGCAGCGCCGTACAGGATTGTGGCGAGCAGGATCAGCTCGTCCCACATCCCACGCTGCCACCACGCGGCGGCGGCGCCGGCCACGAAGGGCAGCATCGGTCCGTAGCCGAGGACGACGCTGAGCCAGGGCGTCTCGCGCGGCTCCTCTGTGACCAGCGTGCGGCCGGTGGCGTTCTCGAGCATCGGGGCCTCGGGACTCGGGCTGGCGCGCTCCCAGCCGACGCGGACGCCGG
The DNA here is from genome assembly GCF_001556475.1 of Methylobacterium sp. CCH5-D2. Classification (NCBI taxonomy): domain Bacteria; kingdom Pseudomonadati; phylum Pseudomonadota; class Alphaproteobacteria; order Hyphomicrobiales; family Methylobacteriaceae; genus Methylobacterium; species Methylobacterium sp. CCH5-D2. Next base: position 7,074 of record NZ_LSIX01000890.1, read on the forward strand.
TTCGGCACGGTAGAGCGCGGCGAAACAAGGACCCGGCGGCGCCGGGCGGACATCTCGGGCGCAACAGGCCCCGTCCTCCGGGGTTCCGCACCTCGACGTTTCGTGAGGCCGGATCAGGCCGGCTGGGGCGCCGCGCGGGCCTGCCGACGGCGGGCGCGCCGGCCGGGCTCGGGCGTCGCGTCGAGCCAGATCACCAGGGCGAGCGCCACCAGGGCGGGGGCGCCGAGCGCCAGGAACGCGCCGGTCCAGCCCAGGAACTGCTGGGCGAGCCCGCCGTACCAGGCCGAGAGCGCGCCGCCGATGCCCTGCACGGCGTTGAGGGAGCCCAGCGCCGTCTGGGTCCGGCCCGAGCCCCAGGTCAGGTCGGCCACCACGATCGGCACCGCCACCCCGACGATGCCGGAGGCTACGCCGTCGAGGATCTCGGGGAGGATCAGCCAGTACGGGTCGTCGATGAAGGCGGAGAGCGCCGCGCGCACCGGCAGCACCGCGATGGCGAGCAGCAGGAGCTTGCGGCGGCCGCTGCGGTCGGCGAGCGAGCCGGCGAAGAGCGCCACCGGCACCATCACGAGCTGGGCCACCATCACGTAGCGCGCCGTCCAGCTGGTGGCGTCGGCGGCGGTCGCGACGAGCTTCTGGCCGAGCAGCGAGAGCATGCCGCCGTTGCCGAGGTTGAACAGGGTCAGCGCCACCGCCAGCACCAGGAGCTTGCGGTTGCCCACCACGCTCTTCAGGCCGGCCCGCTGCGGCTGGTCGTCCGCATCCTCCTTCCAGCCCACGGCCCGGCGCTCGTTGTAGCAGTGGCCGGGCGTCGTCGCGGTGGCGACGATCGCCAGCACCGCCATGGCGCCGAGGACCCAGAAGGCCACCGCCGGCCCGAACCAGCCGGTGCCCAGGCTGATCAGACCCGCCGCCAGCAGGATGCCGAGATGGTTGAAGGCCTGGTTGCGGCCCTGCTGCTTCGGGAAGCGTTCCTTGCCCACGATGCCGAGCGTCAGCGCGGTGACGGCGGGCAGCAGCAGGGTGCCGCCGGCCGCCGCCAGCATCTGCGCGGCGAACACCCCCGGCACGTTGCGCGCGGGCAGCAGCAGCAGGGTGCCGCCGAGGATCGCCGCGCAGGCGAGGCCGATCAGGAGGCGCGGGCGGCCCAGGCGGTCGACCAGAGCGCCGAAGGGTCCGCTGAGCAGCAGCGCGCCGACGCCGACGAGGGTGGTGACGAAGCCGACCCGCGCCGGGCTCCACTGGGCCGCCTCCGCGAGCCAGGTGCCGAGGAACGGCCCGAGCCCGCCCTGGATGTCGCCGGTGAAGACGTTGATCAGGGCGAGGTGGTGGGTGGCGAGCATGCGATCCTAGGGTTCCGGAATTCCGGGGCGGGACCTGTACCGCCAAGCCGTGCGGTCAAGCCCGGCTGCGGCCAAGAGGCGCCGTCCCCGCGGGCGAAGGGCTGGCGGCCCGGCCGAAGCGGGGCCGCCCGGCTCAGAAACCCCGGACGGGCCGAAATGGACCCATGAAAAGGATTCATGAAAAAACCCCGGCCGCGCGTGCGGCCGGGGTCGGCAATCCTCGACGGCGCCCGCGCGGCGGGTCAGGAGGCGAGCGGGCCGCCGGCCTGCTGCTGGGCCTCGAAGGCGCGCTGGCGGTAGAGGCCGACGAAGTCGATCGGGTCGATGTAGAGCGGCGGGAAGCCGCCGTTGCGCACCGCCTCGGCGACGATCTGGCGCGCGAAGGGGAAGAGCAGGCGCGGGCACTCGATCATCACCGCCGGGTGGATCTGATCCTGCGGGATGTTGAGCATCCGGAAGATGCCGGCGTACTTCAGGTCGAAGGCGAACAGGACCTCGTTGTTCACCTTGGCGTCGCCCTCGAGCGCCAGCACCACCTCGAAGTCGGTCTCCGAGAGCTGCTGGGCGTTGACGTTGACCTGGATGTTGATCTGCGGGCCCTGGCCTTCCTGGGGCTGGAGCGAGCGGGGCGCGTTCGGGTTCTCGAACGAGAGGTCCTTGGCGTACTGCGCCAGCGCGTTGATCGTGGGCTGAGCCTCGCCCTGCGGCGCGCCGCCGTTGCCGTTCGGAGCCGGAGAGTCGGCCATGGCGGTTATCCTCCTCAAAGTGTCGCGCCGGCGCCGGGTCCGGACACCGTCCTGCGCGGCGCGCCGGGTATTCGGGGCCGCGCGGGAAGCGATTCAGGCGGGCAGGCCGCTAACATGCCCGTCCCAGCGGAACAAGCGAGCGGGCCGGCCGAGCGCCGACCTGATGTCATCCCGCCCATCCCGCCGCCGCGGACGGGCGAGGTGCCGGGGCGCACCGGAGCGGGACCGGGCGCAGCGAAGCGGGCCGGGGCGGCTGGAACCGGCCGGCCCCCTGTCCCATATGGCGGAGATCGTCCGGGCGGCTCGCCCGGCGAATCCGGCTCGCACCTCGCGCGGCGGTCGGGTAAGAGCAGTGTCGTGCGACGTCTGCCCGGTCCACCGGTGCGGCGTTCCGCGGGGGACTCTCACGGGGCGCCGCGGGATAGGTTCTCAAGGATCCCCGCGCGGAATTCTCTGGACGCCGGCTCGCCGCAGCCGGCACTCGGATCGGTGATGCAGGATACCTTCGACCTCACGACCATCATCTTCCTGGCGCTCGCGGTCTTCGTGATCTGGCGCCTGCGCTCGGTGCTCGGCCAGAAGACGGGGGCCGAGCGCTCGCCGTTCAAGCCGGTGGAACGGGGGCGCGCGGAGCCGCAGGCCCGGGGCGAGGGCGACAACGTGGTCCGCCTGCCCGGCGCCGACCGGGCGGCGCCCGAGCGCGTCCAGGGCACGCCCGCCCGCGACTGGCGCGGCATCGCCGAGCCGGGCTCGGCCGTCGCCCGCGGCCTGGAGGCGGCGGTGCAGGCTGAGCCGAGCTTCGACCCGCGCGCGTTCCTGGAGGGCGCCAAGGGCGCCTACGAGGCGATCATGATCGCCTTCGCCAAGGGCGACCGGAAGACCCTGCGCAGCCTCCTCTCCAAGGAGGTCGGCGAGGCCTTCGAGGGCGCGATCGCCGAGCGCGAGCGCAACCGCCAGACGCTCGAGACCACCTTCGTGTCGATCGACAAGGCCGAGATCGTTGCGGTGGAGGTGCGCAACCGCGTCGCCCAGGTCACCGTGCGCTTCCTCTCGAACCTGATCACCGCGACCCGCGACGCCAACGGCGCGGTCATCGACGGCAGCGCCGAGACGGTGGTCGAGGTGCCCGACGTCTGGACCTTCGCCCGGACCCTCGGCTCGCGCGACCCGAACTGGCAGCTCGTCGCGACCGAGGCGGGCGCCTGAACCCCGTGTGACGCGGCCATGCCACGCTCGTCGAGACAGGGAGGGCGCGCGCTCGCCGTCGCCCTCCTGACCGGAACGCTCCTCGCCGGCCCGGCCGCCCACGCGGCCGGGCCGCTTCGCGTCGGCGGCGCGGTGCTCGAGCCGGTGGCGGTCTCCGCCCTGCCGGGCTTTCCCGGGGCCGACCCGGCCGCCGCCCTCGACGCCTTCCGGCGGGTCTGCGCGGCCCCCGCGCCGGCCGTGCCGGCCCCGCCGACGGTGGCCGGCTCGGCCCCGGATCTCGCCGCCGCCTGCGCGGCCGCCGCCGGGACGCCGCCGGAGCGGGCCGGGGCCTTCTTCGCCGAGCGCTTCGACGCCTACCGGGTGGTGCGCCCGGCCGAGGGACAGGACCCTGAGCGCCGCACGGGCTTCCTCACCGGCTATTTCGAGCCGGAGCTGGAGGGGTCCCTCACGCCCACGCCGGGCTACGCCGCGCCGGTGCTCGCCCGGCCGGACGACCTCGTCAGCCTCGCCCCCGGCGAGGTGCGACCGGGCCTGGACCCGAGCCTCAGGGCGGCCCGCGCGGTCGGCGACCGTCTGGAACCCTATCCCGACCGGGCCGCGATCGAGGACGGGGCGCTGGGCCCCCGCGCCCGCCCGCTGCTCTGGCTGCGCGACCGCGTCGATCTCCTGGTGCTGCAGGTCCAGGGCTCCGGCCGGGTGCGGCTGCCGGACGGGAGCGGCGTGCGCGTGCTCTACGACGGGCGCAACGGCCGGCCCTACACGGCGGTGGCCAAGCTGATCGTGCAGGAGGGCCACCTGCCGCTCGATGGGCTGACGCTCGCCCGCTGGACCGCCTGGATGCGGCAGAACCCCGAGACCGCCCGCCGGCTGATCCGCGCCAACGCCTCCTACATCTTCTTTCGCCTCGCGCCCGTGGCCGACCCGGCGCTGGGCCCCCAGGGCGCGGCCGGCGCGCCGCTCAGCCCCGGCCGCAGCCTCGCGGTCGATGCCAACCTCTGGCGCTACGGCCTGCCGTTCTGGCTGGAGGGACGCCTGCCCGGCGGCACGCCGCCCGAGGCCGGCCGGCTGGTGGTCGCCGCCGACACGGGCTCGGCCATCGTCGGGCCGGCCCGGGGCGACCTCTACCTCGGCACGGGCGCGGAGGCCGGGATCGCCGCCGGCAACCTGCGCGACGCCGTCGGCTTCGTGGTGCTGCTGCCCAAACCCGCCTCCGGGACGGGGGCGGACCCGGCCGCCGGGCCGGGGCGCTGAGGAAGCCGCCATGCGCCGCCCGCGCCGCCCCCGCACGCTCTCCGGCGACGAGGCCCGCCTCTGGGCCGAGATCGCCAAGCTGATCACGCCCCTGCGCGCCCGCGCCCGGCCGCGGGCCGAGCCGGCCGCCAAGGCGGAGCCGGCCAAGTCCTCCCCGGCCAAGTCTTCCCCGGCCAACTCCCCGGCCAAGTCTTCCCCGGGCGCCTCCCCGGGCGCGGGCGGGACGAGCCCGGCCCGGATGCCGGCCCGGCCGGCGCCGGCCATTCCGTCCCGGTCCCTCGCCGACGAGTTCGCGCAGGCGCTGGCGGCGGCCGCGCCCGCGAAGCGTCCGGGCAAGCCCGGTCCCGCCAAGGTCCCGAAGGTCGCCTTGGCCCCTGCGCCGGCCGGGCCGGGACTCGCCAAGCCCGCGCCGGCGAAGGCCGCGCCGGCCAAGCCCGCGCTCGCCAAGTCCGCGCCGGCCAAGCCCGTGGTCCCGATGCCGACCGCCGCGCCCTACCGGGCGCCGCCGCAGGTGCCGCGCCCGCCCGCCGGCCTGGAGCGGCAGGCCCGCCTCGCCCTGCGCCGCGGCACGCTCGCGGTCGAGGCCCGCATCGACCTGCACGGCATGATCCAGAGCGAGGCGCACGCCGCGCTCACCGGCTTCCTGATGCGCGCCCGCGCGGCCGGCCACGCCCACGTCCTCGTGGTGACGGGCAAGGGCGACTCGGGCGGGGGCGACTTCGCCGGCCCGTTCTCGGAGCGCGGCGTCCTGCGCCGCAGCGTGCCGCACTGGCTGCGCGGGCCGGAGCTGCGCGGCCTCGTGCTGGGCTTCGAGGAGGCGGCCCGCCACCACGGCGGCGGCGGCGCCCTCTACGTCCGGCTCCGGCGGCGCTGAGCGCTCACCAGCGCATGGTGCGGCGGCGGCAGGTTCGGCCGTTGTCTTGGAAGCCGGCCGGGCAGCGGCGCACGCAGGCCCCGGCCGCGAATTTCAGCGGCGGCCGGCAGGCGGCGCCGAGCTGGCGTCCGTACTGGTAGGCCTTGGCCGGACTCTCGGCGGAGGCCGGCGCGGCCGGCAGGACGGCGAGGCCCGAGAGGACCAGGCCCGCGAGGAGGGCGGGGGCCGGGCGGCGGGCGGAGCGTGACGGCATCGGACATCCGGGTTCGCGTAAAAGCCTTGCTCAACGCGCCCCGCGACCGCGGGTTCGGGGCTCCGCCACGGACTGAATCCGGGACTTGAGCCGGCGGCGGAAACGCGGTATGCGTCAGGCGCCCTCCCAAAAAGATCGAGCGCCGCACCGCATCCGTGAGCCCAGGCGGCTCCGTTCCACCGATGCCACGGGTCCCGTCGCGACGCGCGAGCCCGATGCCCGGTGCCTCATCCCGAGGCCCGCGCGGACTGACCCTCGAGTTGTCAGGCCCGGATCTTCCATCCCCGAACGTCCCTCGTCCCTCCCTCCCACGTCCCACGTCGGTTCAAGACACTCCATGACTGCACATCCCGACGCCTTCACCGACGACGCCGCCGCGGGCGAGGACCTGCCCGAGGCGACCCCCGTCCCGGCGGTGCTCGCCGGCGTCAAGGAGGTCAAGCTCCAGGACCTCAAGGCGAAGACGCCGACCGACCTGATCGCCTTCGCGGAGGAGGTCGAGGTCGAGAACGCCTCGACCATGCGCAAGCAGGAGCTGATGTTCGCCATCCTGAAGCAGCTCGCTGCCAAGGAGATCGAGATCATCGGCTCGGGCACGGTCGAGGTGCTGCAGGACGGCTTCGGCTTCCTGCGCTCCTCCGACTCGAACTACCTGCCGGGTCCGGACGACATCTACATCTCGCCCACCCAGATCCGCCGCTTCGGCCTGCGCACGGGCGACACCGTCGAGGGCCCGATCCGGGGCCCGAAGGACGGCGAGCGCTACTTCGCGCTCCTCAAGGTCAACACGATCAATTTCGAGTCGCCTGAGAAGATCAAGCACAAGGTCCACTTCGACAACCTGACGCCGCTCTTCCCGACGCGACGGTTCAAGCTGGAGCTGGAGAACCCGACCAAGAAGGACTTCAGCCCCCGCATCATCGACATCGTGGCGCCGATCGGAAAGGGCCAGCGCGCGCTGATCGTGGCGCCGCCCCGCACGGGCAAGACCGTGCTGATGCAGAACATCGCCCAGTCGATCACCCTGAACCACCCCGAGTGCTACCTCATCGTGCTGCTCATCGACGAGCGCCCCGAGGAGGTGACCGACATGCAGCGCTCGGTGAAGGGCGAGGTCATCGCCTCGACCTTCGACGAGCCGGCCACCCGCCACGTGCAGGTCGCCGAGATGGTGATCGAGAAGGCCAAGCGCCTGGTTGAGCACGGCCGCGACGTGGTGATCCTGCTCGATTCGATCACGCGCCTGGGCCGGGCCTACAACACGGTCGTGCCGTCCTCCGGCAAGGTGCTGACCGGCGGTGTCGATGCCAACGCGCTCCAGCGCCCGAAGCGCTTCTTCGGCGCGGCCCGCAACATCGAGGAGGGCGGCTCGCTCTCGATCATCGCCACCGCGCTCATCGACACCGGCTCGCGCATGGACGAGGTGATCTTCGAGGAGTTCAAGGGTACCGGCAATTCCGAGATCATCCTCGACCGCAAGGTCTCGGACAAGCGCATCTTCCCGGCGATCGACATCACCCGCTCCGGCACCCGCAAGGAGGAGCTCTTGGTCCCGCCGGACGCGCTCAAGAAGACCTACGTGCTGCGCCGCATCCTCAACCCGATGGGCGTCACCGACGCGATCGAGTTCCTCATGGACAAGCTGCGCCAGACCAAGAGCAACGGCGATTTCTTCGACTCGATGAACACCTGAGCGGCATCGCATCGCCGGTGACTTCGCGGCGTCGGACCCTCGGGTCCGGCGCCGTTCCGTTTCAGGCGGGCCCGTCGAGGGGCTTGAGACGGTCCGATCCGGCGCTCGCGGCGCGGGGCGGGCGCTCGGACCGGCCGAGCAGGCGGGCGAGGCCGGCGAGGTCGGGCGTCTCGCGGCCGGCGGGCGCGTAGACCGCCCGGTCGAGGGCCGCCAGACCCGCGACGATGGCGGGCCGCCCGCGCCAGAGCGCCGCCAGTTCCGGTTCCGCCTGCATCGCCCCCGCGACCGCCGCCCGGAAGGCCACCGGGTCGTTCGCGGCCGCGGCGCGTTTCAGGGCGCGGCGATGCGGGCCGGTCAGGCGCAGGCGGGCGCCGCCGGGGCCGAAGCCGAGGAGCAGCAGGCCGAGCCCGAAG
>NZ_LSIX01000891.1:0-941 GCF_001556475.1 Methylobacterium sp. CCH5-D2
TGAAGTAGACGTCGTTCGGCATGTCCCGCAGCAGCATGGCGAAGACCGCGCCGACCACGCCGGTGGGCACGACGAGCAGCACGGCGAGCGGGATCGACCAACTCTCGTAGAGCGCGGCAAGGCAGAGAAAGACGCAGAACAGCGCCAGCGCTAGCAGGTAGATCGCTTGAGAGCCCGACAGCTTCTCCTGCAGCGACTGCCCGGTCCAGGCGAAGTCGAAGCCCGGCGGCAGCTGCCCCGCCAGACGCTCCATCTCGGACATGGCGTCGCCGCTGGCGTAGCCGGGGGCCGCGCTGCCGGAGATCTTGATGCTCGGGTAGCCGTTGAAGCCCACGACCTGCGACGGGCCCATCGTCCATTCGACCCGCGCGAAGGACTGGAGCGGCACCATCTGCCCCTTGGCGTTGCGGACGTTGAGGTCGAGCAGGTCCTCGGCCTTCATCCGCCGGGAGGCCTCGGCCTGGACGATGACCCGCTGCATCCGCGCCTGGTTCGGGAAGTCGTTGACGTAGGCCGAGCCGAGGCTCGTCGAGAGCGCGTCGTTGATGTCGGCGAAGGTGACGCCGAGCGCGTTCGCCTTCTGCCGGTCGAGGACGAGCTCGATCTGCGGCGCGGTCGGCAGCCCCTCGACGTAGACGCCCTGCAGGATCGGGCTCTGGCCCGCCGCCTTGAGGAGCTGGTCGCGCGCGGCCGCCAGGGCCGCATGGCCCTGCTGGCCCTTGTCCTGCAGGCGGAAGGCGAAGCCGCTGGAATTTCCGAGCGAGTCGATGGCCGGCGGCGACAGCGACATGGCGATGGCGTCCGGCATCTCCCCGAGCGCCGCGTTGGCGCGGGCGGCGATGGCGTCGGCCCCGTCGCTCAGGCTGCGCTCGCCCCAGGGCTTCAGCCCGACGAAGTTGAGCGCCGCGTTCTGGCCCTGGCCGGAGAAGCCGAAGCCGAGC
>NZ_LSIX01000892.1:0-2290 GCF_001556475.1 Methylobacterium sp. CCH5-D2
GCACCAGATCGACCACCGCCTCACCGGCCAGGCCCGCGCCGCGGTCGCGGCCCGCCTCGCCACGGTGCGGCTGATGGACGGGAAGCCCCTCCAGGCGCTGGAGGCGATCGACGCGACCCACCTGCCGGAGCTGCCGGCCGACCTGCGCCGCGCCCGCGCCCTGGTGCGCGCCCGCGCCCTGTCGGATCTGAGCCGTACGGACCTCGCCCTGGAGACGATCGAGGACGAGGGCGGCCCCGACGTCGCGCGCCTCAGGGCCGACATCCTCTGGGCGGCCCGGCGCTGGCGCGGCGCCGGCGAGGCGCACGAGGCGCTGCTCGGCGAGGTCTGGCGCGGCGGCAAGTCCCTCGACGCGGCCGCCCGCGCAGACGTGATCCGCGCCGGCATCGCCTACGACCTCGCGGACGAGCGCCTGGGCCTGGAGAGACTGAAGGCCAAGTTCGCCGGCCTGATGGCCGAGAGCGCGGACGCGCGCAGCTTCGCGCTGATCACCGGCGCCGACCCGACGCGCCAGCCGGGCTTCCGCGAGATCGCCCAGCGCGCCTCGAAGGCCGAGACGCTCGGCGCCTTCCTGGCCGAGTACCGCAAGCGCTATCCCGACGCCGCCGCGCCCGAGCGCGGCCGGGCGGACGGCGGCTCCCCGCCGGGTCCGGGGGAGGGCGCGCAGAGCCGCGCGGAGACGCAGCCGGCGCCCCCGCCCGGATAGCGCGCCCGGATCGGTCGGCTACGAGCCGAACTGCGAGCCGAGCTGCTCCAGGTACTCGGCGAGGTCGAGGCCGCCGACGCGCTTGCCGTAGTCGAAGCGCTGGCCCTGGCGGATGTCGATGCTGGCGCTGCGGGTCGTCAGTGTGAACGGGCGCACGCAGACCCAGGCGCCGTCGCGGCGATGCTCGAAGTATCCGAGGATGTCGTGCTTGGCCATTGGACCCACCGGGAACGGAAATCGGCAGGTTAACGGCCGGAAACGCCGGCGGTTCGACTGCTCATCCGAAATCGTCGCTCGCGGCGTTACGCTCAAGCTTGGTCCGGGGCGGAGCGGACGGGCGTCCCGGCGATGACGGGGCGGCCCCGACCGCTCGCGCCGAAGCGGCCTCAGCCGTCGAGCAGTTCCACCGTCACCGGAACGTGGTCCGAGGGCTTCTCCAGGCCGCGCAGGTGCTTCTGGACCGAGGCCGAGACCAGCCGGTCGGCGGCCTGCGGCGAGAGCAGCAGGTGGTCGATGCGGATGCCCTGGTTCCGCGGCCAGCAGCCGGCCTGGTAGTCCCAGAAGGTGTAGACCCCCGCGCGCGGGTCGCAGGCCCGGAGCGCGTCGGTGAGACCCTCGGCGAGCAGGCTCCGGAAGGCCGCGCGCGATTCCGGCCGGAACAGCGCGTCCTCGCGCCACGCCTCCGGGTCGGCGGCGTCCTCCGGGTCCGGGATGACGTTGTAGTCGCCGGCCAGCACCAGCGGCACTTCGGCGTCCATCAGCGCGCGGGCGTGCCGGCGCAGGCGCTCGAGGAAGGCCAGCTTGTAGGGGAATTTCTCGCTCGCCACCGGGTTGCCGTTGGGCAGGTAGATCGAGGCGACCCGCACCGGCGCGACGCCCTCGCCCGCGACCAGCCCCTCGATGTAGCGCGCCTGGACGTCGGCCTCGTCGCCCGGCAGGCCGCGCCGCACCTCGGTGAGCGCGAGCGGCCGGCGCACCAGCAGCGCGACGCCGTTATAGGCCTTCTGTCCCAGCGTCTCGACCCGGTAGCCCGCCGCCTCGATCTCGGCGCGGGGAACGGACTCGTCCTGGCACTTCAGCTCCTGCAGGCAGACCACGTCGGGCTTGGCCTCGCCCAGGAAGGCCGTGAGGTGCCCGACCCGCTGCTTGATCGAGTTGACGTTCCAGGTGCTGATCCGCATCACGCCGCGTCCCTTGAGGCCGGCGCCCGTCATCGGGCCTTCGCACCCGCCTGACAAGCGGCGGGCGGGGGAGAAGGGGCCACGATGAGCACCGACTGGTTCGAGCCGATCCGGGCCTATTGCGAGCGCGCCGGCGCCGGGTTCTGGGACGAGCCGCTGAACGCCGCGACGAACGCAGCCTTCCTAGTCGCGGCGCTGGCCGCCGCCCGGCGCGCGGGGCGCGACCCGGCCGCCCTGGCGCTGGCCGCCCTCGCCGGCATCGTCGGGATCGGCTCGTTCCTGTTCCACACGCTCGCCGTGCACTGGGCGATGCTGGCCGACGTGATCCCGATCGCGCTCTTCATCTACGGCTACTTCTTCCTCGCCCTGCGGCGCTTCCTCGGGCTCGGGGGGCTTGCGGCGG
>NZ_LSIX01000893.1:0-10064 GCF_001556475.1 Methylobacterium sp. CCH5-D2
GGAGGAGCAGGGCGCGGCGACCCAGGAGATCGTGCGCAACGTCTCGCAGGCGGCCACCGGCACCGCCGAGGTGACGACGAACGTGGCCGGCGTCGCCGGCGCGGCGTCCGAGACGGGCGCGGCCGCCGCCCAGGTGCTGGCCTCGGCCTCCGAGCTGTCGCGCCAGTCCGAGCACCTGAGCGCAGAGGTCGGACGCTTCCTCGCCACCGTGCGGGCCGCCTGAGCGGGCGGCCGGGCACGGGTTCCCGCCCGCGCCCGGCCGGCGCCGTCCAGGGGGCGGCCCTCGGCGGGCCGCTCAGGCGAAGTGCTTCGAGAGCTTGAGGCCCTGGGCCTGATAGTTCGAGCCGGCGCCGGCCGCGCCGTAGAGGGTCCGGGGCAGCGCGGCCATCCGCTCGTAGACGAGGCGGCCGACGATCTGGCCGTCCTCCAGCAGGAAGGGCACGTCGCGCGAGCGCACCTCCAGCACGGCCCGGGCGCCGCTGCCGCCCGCCCCCGCATGGCCGAAGCCCGGGTCGAAGAAGCCCGCGTAGTGCACCCGGAACTCGCCCACCAGCGGATCGAACGGCACCATCTCGGCGGCGTGGTCGGGCGGAACCTGCACCGCCTCCTTCGAGGCCAGGATGTAGAACTGGCCGGGGTCGAGGATCAGCGTGCCCGAACCGTCGGCGGCGAGCGGCTCCCAGAAGTCGCGGACGCGGTGGCGGCCGGGCGCGTCGACGTCGACGAGGCCCGTGTGGCGCTTGGCCCGGTAGCCGATCAGCCCGTCGAAGCCCGCCAGATCCACCGAGACCGCCACGCCCCCCTGGAAGGAGGGCTCGGCCGTGCTGACGAGGGGGGAGCGGGCGTGGAGTGCCGCGAGTTCCGCCTCGCGCAGGCGCGGGTCGCCCCGCCGGAAGCGGATCTGCGACAGGCGCGAGCCCGCGCGCACCAGGACCGGGAAGGTGCGCGGCGAGATCTCGGCGTAGAGCGGGCCGGCATAGCCCGGCTCGACCTGATCGAAGGCCGCCGCCCGGTCAGTGATGACCCGGGTGAACACGTCGATGCGCCCGGTCGAGCTCTTCGGGTTCGCCGAGGCCGCCAGATCGCCCGGCAGCGCGAGGCTCTCCTGCAACTCGGCGATGTAGACGCAGCCGGTCTCCAGCACCGCGCCCTCGCTGAGGTCGATCTCGTGCAGGGAGAGCGCCGCCACGCAGGCGGAGACGGGGCGCTCCCGCCCCGGCAGGAAGCTCGTGCGTACCCGGAAGACGCGCCGCCCGAGGCGTAGGTCGAGGCTCGCCGGCTGGATCTGGCCGGGGGCGAAGGGGGCGTCCGCGCGGATCGCGCCGGCCTCGGCGAGCGCGGCGATGTCCTCGGCCGGCAGGATGCCGTCGGCCGGCAGGCCGGCACCGGATTCCCGCATCGTGCTGGTGTCCATGGCGCGTGGGGTCCCGTGCGAAAAGCTCCTTGTTCCCCGAAGACGCCTAAGCCGCCGTTAAAGGCAAGCGCCCGCGCCCGCCGCGCGCGGTGATCCGGCAAGCGGGGGCCGTCAGCGCGCCGCGATCGAAGGAGCGGCCGTTCTCAACAGGCACGGCCGTCCCGCGCGCGAGCGCCGGCCGATCCGAAAAGATATGCGTGTTCAAGGATTTCGGGGTCCATCAGGCCCTCTGAGGGACCTGGTGGAGCTGAGGGGACCGTTACCCCGGTCGGAGCTAAGCCATTGAACTGGAAAAATACTCTTTCCCCTCCGTGACTTGTCGGGAGATGGCTTGGGAGGGCCATGGGATTTATGGATCCTTGGGCCTCGTCCTACCACCGCCAGGGGTTCCCCGCCTCGGATGGGGATCAGCGGCCTTCGCCGCCAGATCCCGCGGTCATGCTCGACCCGGTCCGTCGTGGTTCCATCCAGCTCGGATGCCGGAGCGGCGACGCTTCGAGAGCCCCACCCCGGAACAACGCATCGACGTGTTCGTGTGTAGGGACAGCCTCGCCCTCGTGCGAAGCGCCGCACGGGTCAAGGGAGCGGCCTTCGCCGGCGTGCCTGTTCTGCCTTGGAGCATGCGCGTTCGCGGTCCGTGATACGGCAGGGGTCCGTTCGACGCGTTTCACCGCCCCGGCCTGATCGGACCGTTCTTGGGTTGCGACAGCGCCGTCGTTCGTCCGCCTGAGGAGGGTGGCAGACCGCGAAGCCTGCCGACCGTCCTCGATCCCGGGCGCGTGCAGGTCATGCCGCCTCCGTCGTCCCCGGCGAGAACCGCAAGCCCATGTGCCGATGGCCCGTGTGACCCCGGGTCGGCAATGCCACGCCGCTCGCCCGCGACTACGGGTGAAGCCGAACGCGAAGGCCGGTTCAGGATGCCTGGCTCATCGCGCCGCGTCCGTCGCCGTAAATGAGCCAAGCTTGCTCGGCCTGGACGCGGTCGAGGAACCGGAGGGCCACGGTTCTGGTGGGAACGCCCTTGGTGCCCTGGCTGATGAGCATGAGCCGGCCTTCGCCCTTGGCCAGCATCTTGCCGACGCCACCGGGAGAGGATGGGTCCGACCAGACCGCGTGCACCACGTCGGCCCGGAGGAAAAGGTCTTCCACGGTCACCTTTCCGTCCCTCACGAGATCGCCGTTTCGGTTCGCCTCATCGACAAGGCGGCGCATCTCGGTCGTGTTCGCACGCAGCAAGGCCGCGACTTCAGGAGAGGGTTGCGCAGTTCCTGGCAAGGTGGTGGACCCGTCGCCGAAGGCATCGTTCAACGCCTCCGCCATGAAGCGGTCGATGCATGGAACCGCGGTCACCTTCCCCTTGAGGCGGCCGGACTTCTCCATACGCCGGCCCACGCGCTTCCCCTTGACGAGGATCACGTGCGGGACGCCCGATCCCTCCCCGTCCGGGAACACGGCCCAGGCACAGTCAGCCGACCCGACGAGCGAGCGCATGTATTCCATGCGTTCCCGAACGGGTAAGGCGTTCAACGCCTGAGCGTGCTTGTTGGCCATTCCGGTTAGCTGTGCCAGGAGCCGCTGGTCCATGTATCCCCCCAAGTTGCGAACAGGGTGCACGGAACAAGACTCGCAGTCGTGAACGCCCAGGCTACCCGCGCCGCAAAAACGATGGCGTGGTTGAGAGCGCGTAACCGGACTCGGACCCTGTGGGCGCTGCTGCATACCCGCGTCGGCACGGTCGCGAGGCTTCCGGAGAAACCCACATCCATATCCCGGTGTATGAGGCGCCCCTCGGCGCGTGATGCGTCCTGCCAAAAGGGAGCAAAGCACCGGCATGACGGTCCGGTCGTGTCATCGGCCCTGCATCTCGCTGGGCATGAAGTGACATGAGCTCGCTCTCGCCGACGCGCATCGGTCCTAGCTGCGCGCCGGGCGGTGGCCATCGTTTCTTATCTACGGTATAATTATTCGCCCACGACTAGCACGGCGACCGGCTTGGGGACCGGGGCGGAGCCGGTTGGCAGCAGCACGACGCGTTAGTGTTGGATCAAGGTACTCGCCCCATCATCGACACTGCAGCGGACCGACGATTGACTGTCTGAGGTGCCCGGCATCCCGCTTGGCAGGAGTGAAGCGTCGCCGCGCTGGGCTCCGCATGGAGTACGTCTTGGCCCGCACGCCCGACCCGAAGAAGGCTTACCTGGAATTGCACGGCGGTACGTGGCGGGTCACGGTCTCGGTTCCGGTACCGGTGCGGCGCGCCCTCGGGGCCACGAAGCTCGTGCACAATCTCGGCACGGACAGCCTCAGGGAGGCGAACGTGCTCAAGAGGAAGCACGTGGAGCGCTTCAAGCGGCGGATCGCGGAGGCCATGGAGGCGGTGGGGCGCCCCGGCGTGGACGACATGAAGATCGCCGTTGAGTTCTCGAAGGTCGCCGAGGAACTCAAGCGGAACGGCAGTGCCGAGGATTGGCAGGAGTTTCAGGAGGCGGTCTACGAGCGCCATGCGGAGATCCGCTGGAAGGACGCGCGTTGGGTCAGGGTCGAAGATCCCGAGGAAGGTCCGAACGAGGTCGAGGAGGCGCTTCCCGAGCAGACCGAGAAGGCCATGCTCTTCTCGGCGATCTCGCACGGTCGGGCGACTCCCGTCGACCTGATGCACGAGGACTACCGCAAGCAGCTCTTCGTCAAGGACCGGACCCGGGCGGACGACGCCCGCGCGCTGCGTTTCCTGCAGGAATGGTGCAAGCGCGAGCGCATCCCGGCCACGCTTCAGGAGATCGACGTGAGGCGCGCGCACGCCTTCGCCGACGCGCTGGTCGAGATGACCGGCCTCCACCACGTGACGCTCAACAAGTACATCGGCCGGCTCTCCGGCTACTGGCAGTGGATGGTGCCGAGGACGGCGGCCGTGTCGGGCAACGTGTTCGCCAACGTCCGCCTCAAGGGCCCGAAGGAGAAGCACGACCAGAAGGAGAGGCCCTTCAAGGACAGTGAACTCGCGGACCTGCTCCGCGGGCCCGCCCCGCCGAAGCTGCGAGACCTGATGCTGATCGGGGCGCTGACCGGGGCGCGGCTCGACGCCATCGTCGACCTGAAGGTCCGCGACACGGCGTACAATTGCTTCCTGTTCAAGCCTCAGAAGCAGGAGGCGTCGGCCCGCTACGTCCCGATCCATGCCGACCTGGCGGAACTCGTCGCCCGGCGAACGGCCGGCAAGCAGCCCGAGGACGACCTTTTTCCGGAATGGCCCCCCGTCAAGAAGGCCGACTCGATGCGCGAGCGCAGCTTCAAGGCCTCGAACCGGTTCACGGAATACCGCCGAAGCGTCGGGGTCGACGAGGTGGTGCCCGGCAAGCGGCGGTCCCTGGTGAATTTCCACTCCTTCCGGCGCTGGTTCAGCAGCCGCATGGAGCAGGCCGGGGTGCCGGGCGAGATGATTTCCGCGATCGTCGGGCACAAGCGCAGCAGCATCACCCTGGACGTATACAGCGAGGGGCCGCACATGCGCGCGGCGCGTCGAGCCATCGCCAAGCTCAAGTTGCCCCCGCTGGACGGCAGCCCGATCCGCGATGAGATGACCCTCAGGCCGCGGGCGCATCCCAGGTAGGGCGCGGTTTCGACGGGCGGTCGGGCGCATCCGGCATCCGCACGGGCAGCCGTCCGCGCGACCGGCTTGCTCCGTCCCCCCCAGGAACCGTTACGGGCAGCGGGTCTCGCCTCGCCCATCGGCGTCGCCCTCGCGTGATGGCCTCGTCCCGGGAGCAAGCGCCTGGGCGTCGCGAGCCACGCGACGTGACCCAAGGTCATTTGTCTGCATCCTGGAGGTTTGCGGTAACCTTCATGACGGCTTCGGGTCGGCTCCGCGCCACCGCCACCTTGTCGCAGGTATTATACTGATGGTATAAATAAGCGTCGCAGGGGGCGAGGTTCGAGCGTGCACTGACGGAGGTGGCAATGGTCGTGGGGTTCTTTTCTGACGATGGTTCCGCTCTTTACGCCGCGCTGTTGGCCAGCTGCGGGCTCGCGTGCGTAGGACGGTTCATGACCGTCATCGACGGACACGAGATCGGGCGGCCGACCTGCGGTCCATCCATGGAGGACGCGGCGGCATCCCGGGCGGACATGTCCGCGATGCTCGCGCGGGCCGCGGCCGGCGGCCAAGCCGACGTCGGCTTCGTCGCCCCGCTCGGCTTCCTGCATGAGGGCGGCGTCTGGACCCACCTCGACGTGGCCGTGGTCTCCGGAGGGGACCCCCTGCAAGCCAGGCGCGCTAGGCGGTCCGCCGGTCACGCTGCCGGCGGAGAGCTCGCGTCCGGCGCGAAGCGTCGGGACGCATCCGATCGCTGCGCGCGGCGCCCGTGGCTCCTGACGTTCGGGGCGGGGCGGCCTCATGGGCCTGCCGCATCGCCCAAGCATGGCCTGCAGGGACGCGGCACCGAAGCCGCCGCGAGGACGCTGCCGGTCCGGGTGCCTTTGCCCGGCCGATCCGTGAAGGCCGCCATGGACCGCGGGCTTCCGACGCTTGAGACCCTACGCATCGGGATCCTGCTGGCGGCGACCTTTGAGGTCGCCGCTGCGGTTCCCGACGCGGCCGCTGTCGAACTCGCGACGATGTCCGACCTGATGTCCCCGGCATCCCATCCGGCTGACCAAGCCCTGGCCGGACGCCTGTCCGATCTGGCGGATCGGCTGGACGACATCGAACGGGCGCTGGGTACGCCGGCATCGCCGGCCGCCTCCAACAGGCGGGATCGGGGCATGCGGAGGATTGCCAGGTCCTGTCGCGACGCCGTCCCGGAACTGCCGGCGGCATCCTGGCCGACGGGCAGCGCATCCGCTGCCGGACCTCGATAGCCGGAATCGCTTCCCGCTACGCGACCGTGCGTCGACACCTGACCCGCCGATCCGGTCTCAAGAAACGCTCCGCCCCTGCCCGATCCGGTTCCGGTAGGGGCGCGAGCCGGCCACGCTGCGTCGGGCGCCCGCTGCGCCCCGCCCAAAGTGGCATCCGAATGGGACAACCAAGTGGGCGCGATGGGCGTCAAGGCCGACGCTCGGATGCCACGCGCGCAGGGTATCGGGTCAGCGCAACCTCATACCCGGCCTCGAAGTCGCGAAACCGCACCCCCGCGGGGCTCGCTCGCAGCGCCCGCTTAGACTCAGTCTCGGTGTTCAAAGGCGGTCCATCTCGACAAGTGCGACATCAAGTGCGCCTGCGTGGGCGGGTCGAGCAAGGTCCCGCTCGGCTTCGTCCCGCTCACCGAGAACGTGATGATGGTCGTTATGGCCTTCTGGATGCTGGCGATGCACCGTTGAGTGTCTTGCGCACCACCCTGGGAACCACCTGCCCCGCGCGAGAACCGGGGCGTAGACCTCAAGCCGGGTCGAGTTCGTTGACCAGCGTCGAGAGGTAGAGGGCGATCCGCCGGCTCGCCGCCGGGTCGGGGGCCGCGACCGAAAAGCCCACGTCGAGGATGTCGTCGCCGTAACGCCTCATCACCGACTCGGCCATCAGCGCGACCTCGCGCTCCGCCTGCGCCGTCAGGACCCGACGTCCGTCGCGGGTCGCCAACCGCACCTCGAAGCGCCGCGTGGACGTCAACGGTTTGCTCCCCTCGGGCGAGGCCGCCCGTCAGCGCGCCCGACGATGAGGTCAAGCAATGAACGGCCTCCGGAAACCTATCCGAAAACGCTCCCGTGACATGGCCGAGACCTCGCCAGGGGACAAGCGGGGCAGGAATCCCCGGTGCCTAAATTCGGGTTCATACCGGAACGAGGGGGAGGCCGTGTTCGTCCCAGCTAGGGCTTCCCGGCTGCCCGAAGGCGTGCGGGACCTCACCCAATGCAGCGTTCCCAAGGTTCCCGATGACCCGTCCGATCCACGCCCTGGCGGCCATGCTCCTCCTGGCCTCGACCGTGCTCACACCAGCCCTGGCACGCGAGGCCGCCCCAGCCTCAACCCCCGCCAAGGCGGTCGCCCCCTCCGCCGCACAGATCCTGGCGCGCATGCAGGTCGCCCAGGAAACCACCGCGACCCAGCCCGCGGGTTCACAGGGCCCTAGCAACAAGACCGAGGGCGTTCGCCAGTCCTCGCAGACCCAGGTGACAAGCCGCCAGCCCCTCGGGGCATTCCCGACGAACGAGGTCAGCCGCCAGCCGGTCATCGACCTCGGTGCCGGCGAGGAGGGCATGAAGAAGGACGTCGCCGCCCTTCAGCAGACCCTGACCGAGTTGCAGCAACTCCAGTTGCAGACCAAGCAGGCGCACTGGAACGCATCGGGCACCCTGTACTACCCGCTGCACCTCCTGCTGCAGGAGCACTACGAGGGCCTGTCGAAGTACGCCGACACCATCGCCGAGCGCCTCCTCGCGGTCGGCGTCTCGGCCGACGGGCGCGCGAACACCATCGTGAAGACTTCCGGCGTGCCGGAGATTCCCGGCGGCTTCCTCGACGATGCGCAGATCCTCGTGTGGTTCACCAACGCCTACAAGCGCGTCGGCGAGGAGGTGCACGCGGCCATCAAGACGACCGAGGACGTCGACCCCACCACGTCGAACCTGCTGCAGGAGGTCGAGCACGGGATCGCCAAGTACCAGTGGCAGATGCGGGCGCAGCTCCAGCGGACGCACACCGACCCGAACACCGGCTGGGACCTCAACGACAACAAGCCGGTCGACCTGCAGGGCCAGCAGGCTCCGGCCCAAACACCCGCCAAGCCCTGACGACAGCCAACCCCGCGCCGTCAGGCGCGGGGTTTCCCCTTGACCCGCGATCAGTTTATATTAATTCCAAACTAGAGATGCGCCCCCGGGATCGAACGACGCCTCAGCCTCCCCTCACGCCCGGCCAGCGAGCCATGTTGCTCCGGCTCGACCGGGAGGGACCGCTTGTCTCGCCCAAGCCCTGGGAGATGCGCACGGTCCGGTCCCTGAGGGAACGCGGGTTGATCCGCCCGCGGCTGTCGAGCCGGGACCCGGAGGGTCTCTGGTTCATCAGCGCCAAGGGCAGGCGAGCCATAGCCCCGGCGGGTCCAGCCGTCGGCGACCGTCATCCCCCGGCAGCATCACCGGCGTAGGCAGGATCTCGACCATGAATGCACCCGACGATACGACACGGCCGACGGCGAGATACGACGGCGGCACCATCGCGCTGCATTGGTTGACCGCGGCGCTCGTGCTCGGCCTATGGCTGGTCGGGACGTTCCTCGAAGACCTTGTCCCAAAGAGTGCCCTGCGCTCCGGCATCTGGTCGGCCCATTTCGACCTGGGCTTCGTCCTCACCGGCCTCGTCGTAGCCTTCCTCATCTGGCGGCGGGCCCGGGGCCGCGACCTGCCGGTCGATGACCCTGGGCCCCTTCATCGCCTGGCGAAGGCGACCCACGCCGCGCTCTACGTCCTGCTGCTGGTCATCGTCGGCCTCGGCATCGCCAACGCCTTCGTGCGCGGTGTCTCCCTCGGCCCGGTCAGCCTGCCGCAGATCGGCGACCCGGAGTGGCGGCGGCCCCTGACTCACTGGCACGGGTTGGCCGCCAACGTGCTGATGGTCCTGGCCCTGTTCCACGCGGTCGCCGCCCTCGTGCACCACTACCTCTGGCACGACGCCGTCCTGCGCCGCATGCTGCCCCGGGGATCCTGACGCCCATGCGACCCGTCCACCAGGAGCGGCACCTGATCGACCGCATCGGCTGGCTGCGAGCCGCCGTCCTCGGCGCAAATGACGGCCTCGTCTCCACCGCGAGCCTGA
This sequence comes from Methylobacterium sp. CCH5-D2, assembly GCF_001556475.1. Taxonomy (NCBI): domain Bacteria; kingdom Pseudomonadati; phylum Pseudomonadota; class Alphaproteobacteria; order Hyphomicrobiales; family Methylobacteriaceae; genus Methylobacterium; species Methylobacterium sp. CCH5-D2. The sequence goes on from NZ_LSIX01000893.1 coordinate 9,159, forward strand.
TCGTGGGTGTGGCAGCCTCGTCCGCCAACACGGGTGAAATCCTCGTCGCCGGCAGCGCGGGCCTCGTGGCAGGCGCGATGTCGATGGCGGCCGGCGAGTACGTCTCGGTGAGTTCCCAGGCCGACACCGAGCAGGCCGACCTCGCCCGCGAGCAGCGCGAGCTCGGCGACGACCCGGCCGCCGAGTGGGAGGAACTCGCGCGGATCTACGTCGACCGGGGCCTCGACCATGCGCTCGCCTTGCAGGTCGCGGAACAACTGATGGCCAAGGATGCGCTCGGCGCCCATGCCCGGGACGAGCTCGGCATCTCCGAGGTCACGACGGCTCGGCCGGTCCAGGCGGCGCTGACCTCGGCGGCGACCTTCTCGGCCGGCGCGGCCTTACCCCTGGCGACGGCGGCGCTCTCGCCCGGCAACATCGCGGTCTATACGGTGTCGGGGGCCTCGCTGGTATTCCTGGCGGTGCTTGGGGGACTCGGCGCCAAGGCGGGCGGCGCCCCCATCGCCCGGGCGACGGCGCGGGTGACCTTCTGGGGCGTACTGGCCATGGCCGTCACGGCAGGAATCGGGAGCCTGGTCGGCAAGGCCGTCTGACTACCGCTGCGGATCGTGGCAGTGCATCTTCGGCGGCGCGGTCGCGCAATCGATGGAGCACGTCTGGTCGGGCCGGCAGAACCACTGCAGGGCGCCGGTCTTCAGACACGAGCCGGAACAGTGCCGGTGGGCCGCGTTCGTTGGTTCGACGAAGGACGCCGGCGCGTCCGGTGACGCCGCAGGTTGCTGGGCGAACGCTGCAGGCACGACCGCGAGTTGAACCAGCAGGAACCAACGCAAACGTCTCGCCATCGCAGTCTCCTCGAAAAGCGGCAGGCACACGCCGCATGTCTGCGACGACGATGCAGTGTGT
>NZ_LSIX01000894.1:0-216 GCF_001556475.1 Methylobacterium sp. CCH5-D2
GCCCTACCCTTCCCGCTCGATGACCGACGACACGCCCGATCTGCGCCCGAGCCTGCTCGACCCGCTCTTCGCCCCGGCCCGCGGCCTGCCCGGTGTGGGCCCCAAGATGGCGCCGATGATCGAGCGGCTGCTCGGCACGCCGGAGCAGCCCGCCCGCATCGTCGATCTCTTGTTCCACCTGCCCTACGGGGGCGTGTCGCGGCAGATGAAGGGCTC
>NZ_LSIX01000895.1:0-7336 GCF_001556475.1 Methylobacterium sp. CCH5-D2
AGGTCTGCTTTCGCAGAAAGCCGGGTGAGGGGTATGAGGCTTCAGGACGAAGCGCCGCTCTGAACGCGCGTCGATGGCGTGCTCAGTCCTGCAAGGTCATACCCCTCACCCCAACCCTCTCCCTATGGGAGAGGGGGGCGCGGCGTGGTTCATGCTCGATCCGATGCCCGTCCGCCTTCTCGACGAGATCGGGTCCAGAGACGTGAAGCCGATAGCCCGTGGAGCCGGCAGGGAGCGCGGTGGGCGTGCCTCCTCGCCTGGAACGGACTTCCCCGCCTCAGGCCGCCTGCCGGAACAGCGTGCGGGCCTCGTCCGTCGGAGCGAAATGGGTGCGCTGGGTGCGCGGGTCGCGCTCGGTCACCGCGACGAGGCCGGCCTCGTCGAGGCGCGAGAGGGCGCGCAGCACGTGGGCGTGGGCCACGTCGAAGATCCGGGCGAAGCTGCGGGTGTCGGGGCTGAGCCCGAGATGCGGAGCGGCGAGGAGACCCGCTTCCAGCCGCGAGAGGTCGGGGCGGCGCGTCTGCAGCTCCTCGACCGTGCCGATGAACTCAACTTCCGTCATGCGTGTGTCCGTGCCTGGAGGGTGACGAGGACCGACTTCGAGGTCGGCGTGTCGCTCTGCGCCCCTGCGGTCGAGAGCGGCACCAGCACGTTCAGCTCCGGGTAGTAGCCGGCGAGCGCGCCGCGGGGCATGTCGAAGGGCACGAGGCGGAAATCCTCCGCCACCCGCTCGACGCCGTCCCGGTGCGCGCCCCGGATATCGACCCGGTCGCCCAGCCGGGCACGGATCTCGGCGAGATCCTCCGGATGGGCGAACACCACGCGCCGCTCGCCGTAGACGCCGCGGTAGCGGTCATCCAGGCCGTAGACGGTGGTGTTGTACTGGTCGTGGCTGCGGAAGGTCTGCAGCACGAAGGTGTCCTCCGTGCCGGCCGCCCGCTGGTGCTCGGTGGCCTCGGGCAGGGCGTCGTCCGAGAAGGTGGCCCGGCCGGCCTCCGTCTCGAAGACGCGCTCCGCCGCGAGGTTGCGCAGCATGAAGCCGCGCGGCCGGCGGACCCGGGTGTTGTAGCCTGCAAAGCCCGGGATCGTGCGCTCGATCAGCTCCCGGATGCGGTCGTGGTCGTCGGCGAGCGCGGCCCACTCCACCCGCTCCGAGCCGACCGTCGCGGCGGCGATCCCGGCGATGATCGCCACCTCCGAGCGCAGGTGCGGCGAGGCCGGCCGGTTGATGCCGCCCGAGCCGTGGACCATGCTCATCGAGTCCTCGACGGTCACGATCTGGGTCTTGCCGCGGCTGTTGCGGTCGATCTCGGTGCGGCCGAGGCAGGGCAGCAGGTAGCCCACCGCACCCGGCACGAGGTGCGAGTGGTTGAGCTTCGTCGCGATGTGCACGGTGAGCCGGCAGGAGGCGAGCGCCCGCGCGACGAGGGCGGAATCGGGCGTGGCGCGGGCGAAGTTGCCCCCGAGCCCGATGAAGGCCCGGGCCGAGCCGTCGAGCATCGCGCCGATCGCGGCGAGCACGTTGTGGCCGTGCCGGCGCGGCGCCTCGAAATGGAACTCGCGCTCCAGCGCGTCGAGGAGGGCCGCGGGCGGCTTCTCGTTGATGCCGACCGTGCGGTCGCCCTGCACGTTCGAGTGCCCGCGCACCGGGCACAGGCCCGCGCCGGGCCGGCCGATATGGCCGCGCAGGAACATCACGTTGGCGATCTCGCGGATCGTCGCGACCGAGTGGCGATGCTGCGTCACGCCCATCGCCCAGGTGGCGATCACCCTGTCGGCGCCGAGATAGACCTCGGCCATCGCCTCGATCTCGGCGCGGGTGAGGCCCGACTGGTCGAGGATGGCGTCCCAGCCCGTCGCGTCGACGGCCGCGCGCCACGCGTCCAGTCCGGCGGTGTGCTTGGCGAGGAACGGCCGGTCGAGGAGCGAGGGCTTGCCCGCGGCGAGCGCCGCGTCGTCGACCGCGAAGATCGCCTTCGCCATGCCGCGGAAGGCCGCCATGTCGCCGCCCAGCCGCGGCTGCAGGTAGTGGCTGGCGATGGGGCGGCTCGCGCCGCGCAGCATCTCCACGGTGTTCTGCGGGTCGGCGAAGCGCTCCAGGCCGCGCTCGCGCACGGGGTTGAGCACCACCACGCGGGCGCCGCGCTCGGCGGCGCGGCGCAGGTCGCCCAGCATGCGCGGATGGTTGGTGCCGGGGTTCTGGCCCACGCAGAAGATCGCGTCGGCGCGCTCGAAATCCTCCAGCGTCACCGTGCCCTTGCCGGCCCCGATGGCCTGGGTGAGCGCGATGCCGCTCGCCTCGTGGCACATGTTGGAGCAGTCGGGGAAATTGTTGGTGCCGTAGAGCCGGGCGAAGAGCTGGTAGAGGTAGGCGGCCTCGTTCGAGGCGCGGCCCGAGGTGTAGAACTCGGCCTGGTCCGGGTGGGCGAGCGCGTTGAGCTCCTGCCCGATCTCCGCGAAGGCCGCCTCCCAGGAGACCGGCAGGTAGCGGTCGCTTCCCGCGTCGTAGCGCATCGGATGGGTGAGGCGGCCCTCGCCCTCGAGCGCGTGGTCGCTCCAGCCGCGCAGCTCCGCGACGGTGTGGCGCGCGAAGAAGGCCGGGGGCGTGCGCTTGTCGGTGGCCTCCCAGGAGACCGCCTTCACGCCGTTCTCGCAGAACTCGAAGGAGGAGCCGTGCTCCGGGTCGCCCCAGGCGCAGCCCGGGCAATCGAACCCGTCGGGCTGGTTGGCCTTCATCAGGGCGCGGGCGCCCGAGAGCGGGGCGCGGCTGCCCAGCAGGTGCTTGCCGCAGGACTTGAGGGCCCCCCAGCCGCCGGCCGCGGAGGAGCGCTTGGGAGACGCGACCGGGTGGTCCATGTGCTTGTCTCGGAAGAAGACCGTATGCTGCCGCGAGATAAGCGTCGAACCCCGGCCCGCTCAATCGCGTGCGGGCGCAGGCCCCTCATGCGCAGAAAGCGTGGGTCTAGCGCCTTGTTCTTATACTTGTTCGAACTTGCGAACGCGCGGCGACGGTCGCGATCTGCTTGCGGGCGGGTGTTCGGGGATCGACGGAGTCTGGTTGTCGATCGACAACGACTTTCAGTCGAGCTGCGCAGTTCGGCAAAACGGTGCCGGTTCCGGGAGGGAGCGGCATTTTTGTTCCGGCCGGAAGCGGGATCTCATATCCATCCTCCCCGGAATCCGGCACGCTGCCGCGCCACCCGATGCCTCAGCCCTCCGCGAGAACCGCCGCGTCCCGCCCGACGGCCGCCGCGAGGTTCGGGAGACCCTCCCGTTGCAGGCGATCGAGCAGCCCGCGCTTGATCGCGCCGACGAGGCCCGGGCCCTGATAGACCAGGGCCGAGTAGAGCTGCACGAGGCTCGCGCCCGCCCGGATCTTGGTCCAGGCGGCCTCGGCCGAATCGACGCCGCCAACGCCCATCAGCGGTACCTTGCTCCCGACCCGCAGGTAGGTCTCGGCCAGGAGCTTCGTCGCCGGGCCGAAGAGCGGGCGGCCCGACAGCCCGCCGGCCTCCCGCGCCAGGGCGGTCTCCGTCAGGCTCTCCGGCCGCGCCACCGTGGTGTTCGAGACGACGAGCCCCTGCACGCCCCGCCGCAGCGCGGTGGCGCAGATCGCGTCGAGGGCGTCGAGGGTGATGTCGGGGGCGATCTTCAGGAGCACCGCGGCGCTCGCGCCCGTCCCGTCCCGCGCCGCCACGACCCGGGCGAGCAGTTCGTCCAGGAAGGCCTCGCCCTGGAGGTCGCGCAGGCCCGGCGTGTTCGGCGAGGATACGTTGACGGTGACGAAGGCGACGTGGGGCGCGAGCCGGGCCGTGCAGGCCACGTAGTCGGCGAGCCGGTCGGCGGCCTCCTTGTTGGCCCCGATGTTGACCCCGACGATCCCCGGACGGCCCCGGCGCGCGGCCAGACGCCCGGCCACCACCTCGAGCCCCTCGCTGTTGAGGCCGAACCGGTTGATCACCGCGCCGTCCGCCGTCAGCCGGAACACCCGCGGGCGCGGGTTGCCGGGCTGCGGGCGCGGCACCACGCCGCCGACCTCGACGAAACCGAACCCGAGGCCGAGCAGCGCGTCCGGCACCGTGGCGCCCTTGTCGAAACCCGCGGCGAGCCCGACGGGATTGGGCACCGTGCGCCCGAGGAGCTCGACGGCGAGGCGCGGGTCGTCGGGGGGCGGGCGGCGCGCCGGAAGGGCCGCCAAGGCACGCAATGTCAGGTTGTGGGCCCGCTCCGCGTCGAGCCCGTGGAGCACCGGCCGGACCAGGGGGAACAGGACTTCGATCATGCCCCGATCTCCTTGGGGAAGACGTGGCGCCCGTCCGCCCCGAGGGCGAGCTCGGCGACCGAGCGCACCGCCGCGAGCGGCAGGTCCCCGTAGAGGTGCGGGAACAGGTCGCCCCCGCGCGAGGGCTCGAATCGCAGCGCCTCGCCCAGCGCCTCGGCCTCGACCGCGACCAGGAGGAGATCGCGCTGGCCCGCGAAGTGTCGCGCTGCCGTCTCAGGGACTTGCGCCGCCGTGGAGAAGTGGATGAACCCGTCGGCCACGTCCACGGGCGCCCCCGTGAACCGGCCCGAGCCCTCGGCCTCGCGCCAGAGGGCGCGCGGACAGATCTTGAAGATGAGAGGCATGCGCAGGTCCGATCGTTGCAGGCCGTCGATACGGCGCGGGGCCGCCGCCTGACAACCGTCCGCACGCAACGCGCTCGAGCAGACGCGCGGCCGAGCTTGTCGAAAAGGGGCGCCGGACCGGCAATGAGTGGTTGCATTCCGCGGTTTGTAGTTCTACTTTCCTACAACTAGGCCGTGCGTCTTTGCGGCCCGTTGAGGCACCGAGCCCGACAGATGTTGTCCCACGAGCAGATCTGGACCGCCATCGATCGACTGGCGGAACGTCACGGCTACTCCCCGTCCGGGCTCGCCCGCCGCTCGGGGCTCGACGCCACGAGCTTCAACCGCTCCAAGCGGATCGGCGCCGACGGCCGCAAGCGCTGGCCCTCGACCGAATCGGTCTCGAAGGTGCTGGCGGCGACGGGCGCGAGCCTCGACGAGTTCCTGCGCCTGATCGAGGCGCGCGAGGGACCGGTGCGCTCGACGGTGCCGCTCATCGGCATGACGCAGGCCGGCGTCGGCCGCCTCTTCACCGAGGAGGGCATGCCGACGGGCGGTGCCGGCTGGGAGGAGGTCGACTTCCCCGATCTCGGCGAGGAGCGCGCCTTCGCGCTGGAGGTGCAGGGCGACTCGATGATGCCGCTGTTTCGCGACGGCGACGTGCTGATCGTCTCGCCCTCGGCGAGCGTGCGCAAGGGCGACCGCGTGGTGGTGCGCACCCATACGGGCGAGGTGCTGGCCAAGGAACTGCGGCGGCGCACCGCGCGCACGGTCGAGCTGGTCTCGCTCAACCCCGATCACGAGGATCGCGTCCTCAACGTGGGCGAGATCGCCTGGATCGCCCGGGTGATGTGGATCCGCCAGTAGCGGTCGGCCGGCAGGCTTGGCCGTCGAGGTGGGGGCGGTTAACGCTGGTTGGGTCGCGGGCCCGGCCCGCTCCACCGGATGATGCCATGGCGGAGCCCGTACTGAATGGCGGCGAGCGCGGCCGTGAGGACGCCATCTCCGCGGCCGCAGCCCTGCTGGATCACGCGGCGGTGCCGGCCTTCCTGCTCGAGGATTCCGGCGCGCAGGCGCGGTTCGTCTACGCCAACTCCGCTTTCCTGGCGCTGACCGGTTACCCGCGGGACAGGGTCGTGGGCGGGGACCTGCGTCTCCTCCTCGGCGACCGGACCGAATCCTTGGGCGACGAGCCCCTCGATTTCCTCGGGGCGCGGATGGACGGGGCCACCTACTGGGGCTGCCTGACGCTCGGGACGGTCTCGGGCAGCGCGCTGCGGCTCGGGCAGGTGGTCGATGTGACCCGACGCCGGGACGTCGAGGGCGCGCTCGCGCTCTCCCGCCAGCGCGAGGCGCTCGGCCTGCTCACCAACAGCGTGGCGCACGAGTTCAACAACTTCCTGCAGATCCTGATCGGCTACATCGACGGGCTGAAGCGCCGGCTGGGCGACCGCCCCGAGCCTTTCGTCCAGCGCGCCATGAGCCGCTCGACGGACGCCACCGAGCGGGCCGCCGTGCTGACCCGTCAGCTCCTCGCCTTCTCGCGTCGGATCGCACCGGACGTGCGGGCGATCGACTTGGACGCGGTCGTGGCGGAGGCCGCCGTCGCCATTCGCCCGACGCTCCCGGAGCGGGTCCGGCTCGACGTGGCGACGACGCCCGACCTGCCCTGGGCCGTCGCGAACCCGACCCAGGTCGAACTCGCGCTGCGCCACCTTGTCGCCAATGCCTGCGAGGCCATCCCGGACCGAGGCTCGATCAGTCTCGCGACCTTCCGCATCCTGCCGGGCGAGCGCTCGATGCAGCATCCGAGCGAAGGGGCGGTGGGCGTGAGCGTGACCGACACGGGAAGCGGCATGTCGCCGGAGATGCTGGCCCGGGCGCTCGCGCCCTTCGCGACGAGCCATGAGGCCGGCCGTGGCGCGGGCCTCGCCATCGTCCACGGCCTAATGAAACGACAGAACGGCACGATCAGCCTGGACAGTCGTCCCGGCGAAGGCACGCAGGTGCGTCTCGTCTTCCCGGCCGCGATCCGCCGCGACGGGGGCTGATCGTTCGGCCCGCACCCCGCGCAACCGCGAAAAGCGGACCGGCGGTCGGACTAAAATGCTGCGTGGTCCGTCTCCATATAGTCGGGGCGTCCAAGACGCCGCGATCAGACGCCGCGATCCGTCTTCGCGTTCGGTATTCTCGCAGAGGCTCTCGATGCTCACCTCCACCAAGCGCCGTAAGCGCACGGCGACCTTCCTGGCGCTGGCCGCGGCGCTGACGGTTGCAGCTCCCATCGCGGAAGCCCGGCCCGGGGGCGGCGGCAGCGTCGGCTCGCGCGGGTCCCGCACCTTCAACGCGCCGTCCGCGACGCAGACCGCGCCTGGGACGGCGGCCCCAATGCAGCGCACGCAGGCCCAGCCGGGCATGACCAATCCGGGCATGCAGCCCCAGCAAGGACGGCGCTTCGGCGGCGGCTTCATGGCGGGCCTGCTCGGTGCCGGCCTGATCGGTGCCCTGCTCGGCGCGGGCTTCTCCGGCGGCCTCGGCGGCATCGCCTCCTTCCTCGGCCTGATGCTGCAGATCGGCCTCGTCGTCCTGCTCGTCGCCTTCGCGGTGCGCTGGTTCCGCCGCCGCAACGAGCAGCAGCAGCCCGCCGGCGCCGGCGCGCCCTACGCGCGTCAGGCGCTGAACGAGGGCCCGAATCGGAACCCGATGGGTGCCGGCGGTCCGGCCTCCGGCC